>PUMX01000461.1 GCA_003552485.1 Candidatus Hydrogenedentota bacterium | reverse complement strand
TACTCGTTCTTGAAGGGACCATGGAAGGGCCGTTCTTTAACCTGGACGACCGCACGCTCTCGCATAGCGTGCGACACTTGACGACCGTAGACGAATTTGGCGCGTTTACAACGCCCCCACTTCAGGAAGGCGCCTACACGCTTGTCGCCATTGCGGAGCCTGCGGACGGGAGTGTCGACCCAACCACCGGAGCGGCGTTAAACCACACATACCACCATATTGAGATTGCCGAGGACGAACGCATATCGCTGGATATCGGCTTCTGACTTCCCTAGTCACAACCGTCTGAGCTGAACCCGCTGCGCCACTGTTTCCACATCAGCCGCACTAAAGTGACCGATGTCCCAGCATTGCGCATTGGCCGTCCCGCAGGCGACGCCGAGGATCGCCATCTCCTCCAGCGAACGGCCCTCGATTAATCCCACAGCAAACCCGCCCACCAGCGCGTCACCACTACCGACAGCGTTAATCTCCTCGATTACCGGCGGCCTTACCGCCAAACGCTCGCCTGCGCGAGATACCAACGCGCCGTCTTTGCCCAGCGACATAATGACCAGTTCCACGCCCCTACTATGGAATTCCTCGATAGCGTTCCATTGGGCGTCCTCATTTTCCAACGGGAATCCGAGGATCTCCTCGGCTTCATGCTGGTTTGGCTTGATCGCCATGGGCTTCGCCGCAAGCCCTTTGGCAAACCCCGGGCCATGGGCGTCCAGCAAGACAGGCACGCTCCGCTCATGCGCGACGGCGATAAGCTGTGCGTAGACGTCATCGATCGCCGGGTCGGGGATTGTGCCATTAAGGGTAACCAGTTGCGCCTCGTCCATGGCGGCCGCGAAAGCCGCGCGTAACGCGTCAACTTCGCCTGGGCTTACCTTGGGACCGGGTTCGAACAGCGGGGTTTGACGATGAAGCTCCGTCTCGAGCACCGTTGTGATCGTACGGGTGTAGCCATCCAGCCATACCGGCAGACACCGAACGCCGTCATCGTTTTCGATCATATCGACGACGTGCCGCCCAGTGTGCCCGCCTACCAGCACCATTGCCGCACTCTTATGGCCGAGCGCCTTTACCGCGCGGGCGACGTTGTTGCCCTTGCCGCCTGGCACGGCGGACCACCGCGCCGCAACCGTCTTATGCCCGGGTTTCATGCGGTCGACGAACAGCGTCTTATCAACGCAAGGATTGGGTGTGACACTCAGAATCAACGGCTGGTTCCGCCTTACCTTACGTTGCCGGCATGCCGATCCATGGCGCAAGCCGCAGCGCCAAGCACGCCGGCATCTTCATTCAGCCCGGCGGGCACTATTTCGCACCGGCGCGCCGGCACATCAAAGGCCATGGCTTTGGCAGTCTCTCGCACAGGTCCGAACAATGCTTCGCCCGCCGCTATCATACCGCCCGAGAGCACCACACGCTCGGGGTTGAGGAGATTAATGAGACTCGATACGCCGATCCCGATCCAGATGCCCGTTTCGCGTTCGACCCATTGGGCGAATGTGTCGCCTTGCCGGGCGGCGTCACTAATCATCTTGCCGGTCAACCGATCGAAGTCGCCCCCGCTTAGCGTCGTCAAAAGCGTCTCCCGCCCTTCCTCGATACCCTCTTTTGCCGTGCGCACCATGCCCGTGACGGACGCATAGGCTTCAAGACAGCCCGTGGCTCCACAGCCACACGTGCGGCCCTCGCGCATCACTTTCAAGTGCCCAATCTCGGCCGCTGTTCCGTCGATGCCACGAAGCAGTTTCCCAAACACGACAATGCCGCCGCCCACGCCGGTGCCCAGCGTCAGCAGGCACATGGTGTCGACGCCTTGGCCCGCGCCCAGCCAGTACTCTCCATAACATGCGACATTCGCGTCGTTGTCCACATAAACCGCCAATCCGAGGCGATCCGACATGGCCTCGGCCAGCGGCACATCGCGCCAGCCCGGCAAATTCGGCGAACTGTAGACAATACCCGTCTGCCAGTTCATTGGGCCCGGCGCGCCGATGCCCACCGCCTGCACCCGGCTGCGATCCACGCCGGCGGATTCGAGAACTGCCGCGACTGCGCCGGCCATGTTTTCCATCACCGCCTCGGGGCCTTCCTCGCTCCGCGTGGGCCGTGAATCCTTACCAAGCAGCCGGCCGTCCGCGCTCACCGCCGCGGTCTTCACGTTTGTTCCGCCGAGATCGATCCCCACCACCACATCGCTCATGCCCGCTGACCCCCCATTTGGTTGACGTACGCAATGGCCCGATCCATGCGCGCCAGACAAGTCTCCCTCCCCAACAACTCGGCCAATTCAAAGAGCCCGGGGCCCACGCTTTTACCCGTCAACGCCAGACGGGTTGGGTGTACACAAGCGCCGAGATTCTCCCCCGTCTCCTCGACGAGGGCTTCGTATGCCGATTTCAGTCTTTCCGTAGACCATTCATCCAGACTGGCCATCAAATCGCGCAGTTGTTTAAGCCGGGCCAACGCGCCGTCTTTCTCCCAATGCTTACGAACGGCTTTCTCCTCGTATTCCGCCGGTTCCGAAAAGAAGAAGTCGGTATATGGCACAATTTCATTCAAAGTGCGTATCTTTTCCTGACAGATGGCCGTCATTTGGCGCAACCATTCCGGCGAGCAGCCAGACAGGTCGAAACCAGCCGCCTGAAGTATGGGCATGACTCGCTGTTGCAGGTCTTCCACCGATAAGCGCCGGATATGCTGACCGTTAAGCCATTGCAGCTTCTTCATGTCGAATCGCGCAGCCGATTGGCCAAGGCGCTCGATAGAAAAGCACTCAATGAGTTCTTCACGGGTGAATAGCTCGCGGTCATCGCCGGGCGTCCAACCGAGCAGCACCACATAGTTGAATATCGTTTCGGGCAGGTAGCCGTCGGCGCGCCAGTCCAAGACGTTGGCGCCATGCAAGCGTTTGCTGTACTTCTTGCCGTTCTCGTCCAGCACCATGGGCAGATGAGCGAAGTAGGGCAGCGGATAGTCCAACGCCTTGAACAGCATCACGTGCCTGGTGGCGTTCGTAAGGTGATCGTCCCCACGCAATACGTGGGTAATCTTCATGAGGCCGTCATCGACAACGACGGCGAGGTGAAAGGTCGGATATCCGTTCGGCTTCTGAATGACGAAATCGTCGAACTCCTTGTTATCACTGCGCACTTTGCCCTGGACCAAGTCATCGATCTCTGTATGGCCTTCCTCGACCTTGAAGCGGACCACATACGGCGCATCGCCCTTTGCCTCGATCTCCTCCCGCGTAAGGTTACGGCAGGCGCCACTGTAGCGCGGCGGCCTTTTCTCGGCCCGCGCGCGTTCGCGTTCAGCGTCAAGCTCCTCCTTTGTGCAGAAGCACTTGTACGCTTTGCCTTCGTCGAGAAGCCGTTGGACCTCCCCTTGATAGATCGCAATCCGCTCCGATTGCCGGTAAGGACCATAGTCCCCTTTTTCCGGCACATCTCCAAAGGCCGGCCCTTCGTCCCAGTCGATGCCCAGCCAATGAAAGCCCTCACACATCGCCTGAGCGAACTCGTCGCTGCTGCGCTCGACATCAGTATCCTCGAGACGCAGAATAAATGCGCCGCCCTGCTGCCGGGCGTACAGCCAGTTAAAGACCGCCATCTTGGCGGTCCCGATATGAAGAAACCCCGAAGGTGACGGGGCGATGCGCACACGTACGTTGTTCATTAGATGCAGTATCCCCGTGAGTGTATGCTGCCTTAGGTCAGGTTCGAAGAACGGCCGGTGTCCACGGCGCCGGAAAGAGCTTAGTTATCCACCTGGGTTACGCGGTTATTGGCGTCCACATGCACGGTCTTCGGCCGGAAATGCTTGGCTTCTTCGAGCTCCATGCTGGCGAACGTCATGGCGATAATCAAATCGCCTTTCTGGCCCAGCCGCGCCGCGGCGCCGTTTAGACAAATCGTTCCGCTGCCCCGCTCGCCCACAATGATATAGGTTTCAAAACGCGCGCCGGTATTAATGTTCACTACAAGCACGCGCTCATTCTCCAGCATGTCCGCCTGTTCCATCAAATCGGGATCCAGAGTAAGGCTCCCGACATAATGGAGATCGGCGTCCGTAATGGTCGCTCGATGAAGCTTACTCTTCAAAATGCTCAATTGCATACGCGATTTCTATCCTCTTACGCAACTTCAACTTTGATATTGTCGATTAGGCGTGTAGCGCCAACCCTGCCAGCCACGGCCAGCAGCACCGATCCGGATGCCTCTTTCAAGGGTTCGAGGCTGTCCGCGTCCACGAGTTCCACATAATCCAACACGATTGCGGGGTCGACGGTATTCCTAACTGTGTCGACGATCGCCTGCACGTCCTGAACTCCATCATCTATCAGCGATTCGCCGGCTTGCAACGCTTGGTAAAGCGTAACCGCCTGCTTCCGCTCCTCCTCGCTGAGATAGGCGTTACGAGAACTCATTGCCAAGCCGTCGGTGTCGCGGACAATGGGAAGTTCCACGATCTCGATTCCGAAATCGAGATCCCGCGTCATGCGCTGGATAATGGCGGTTTGCTGAGCATCCTTCTGACCAAAATAGGCCCGGTGCGGCATGACCGCATGGAACAGCTTCGTCACCACAGTGCACACACCCCGGTAATGGCCGGGACGGAACGGCCCGCAAAGCCCCTCTGACAGGCCCTCCACATTAACGTATGTGCTGTAGTCCGGCGGATACATCGTCGCGGCGTCCGGCGCATATACGGCCTGCACGCCCATTGTCCGAACCTTTGCACAGTCATCGTCGAAGGTCCGCGGATACCGTTCGTAGTCTTCATTAGGCGCGAATTGCGTGGGGTTTACGAAGATGCTCACCACCGCGGCATCATTGTTGTCCACGGCGCCTTCGATGAGCTTCTCGTGACCTGCGTGCAGCGCGCCCATCGTCGGCACAAGGCCGATGCTCAGACGTTCCCGTTGCTGTTCCACGGACCATGCGCGCATATCCTCGGCATCAGTTAGAATATTCATGAGAACGTGTTCTCTTCCCCGGGAAACTCCCCATTCTTCACTTCGTTAACGTACTGTTTAAATGCGTCTGCCATAACCGTGCGCACGTCCGCGTACACTTTTACGTGGCGCGCATACAGTCCGAATCCAAGCATATCGTGCATCACCAGCACCTGACCATCACACTCGGGACCGGCCCCTATGCCAATTGTGGGAATCGTCAGAGACTTACTGACGGTGCGCGCGAGATCTGCTGGGATCACTTCCAATACAAGCGCGAAACACCCCGCCTTTTCGAGCGCCGTGGCGTCCTCCGCAAGCAATTGGCGCGCCTCGCCGGAGCGCGCTTGGATCTTGTAGCCGCCCAATTGATGGATGCTTTGCGGAGTGAGGCCGAGATGCCCCATCACCGGAATGCCGGCGGCTACTATGCGCTCGACAGCCGCGCCCACGTGACGCACGGGCCCCTCTAGCTTCACCGCGTGCGCGCCGCCCTCAGCTATTAAACGGCCCGCGTTGCGCACGGCCTCCTCAGCGCTCACCTGGTACGAGAGAAACGGCATGTCCGCCACAACCATCGCCTGGCTGACGGCAGCAGCCACCATTCGCGTATGGTGGAGCATTTCGTCCATAGTAACGCTCAAGGTGTTGGCCCGGCCCATCACTGTCATGCCACAGGAATCCCCGACGAGCATGGCGTCAACGCCGCATTCATCCATAAGCTTCGCGGAGGGGTAGTCGTAGGCTGTGAGCATGGCGATCTTGTCGCCGGTCCGTTTCTTTTCACGGAACGAAACGGTGGTTACCCGTGACATGTTGCTACCTCCTGAACCGTGACACGGCCGTCCCGGTCCCGTTGGGGCTCCAAGCGGAGCGGTTCAGCAAGCCCATAATGCGTGACCACCGGCGACGGACTACACGAAGGAATCGGGCTGTCCTCGCGGCTATACCGCGGGATTCTGCTGGACCGGGCGATCCAATTGAGTGGTGCGGCGCACCCAGCCAATGAGATTCGGGGAAGCGGCCAGCGTGGCCACCGTATTGCCCGTTACGGGATCCACTGCTTCGGGCGCGATTTCCTCGAGCGGTTTCAACACAAACGCGCGCTCTCGAAATGCGGGATGCGGCAAACGCAGTGTGGGGTGATCCATCTCCAGCCCTTCCCAGAGCACGAGGTCAATATCAATGATCCGTGGCCCCCAAACAAGGGCCGGAAGCCGCCCAATATTGCGCTCAATACCCTTCACTTCGGCCAACAATTCCAGCGGTTCCAAATCCGTCTCGATTGTGGCCGCCAAGTTCAGGAAGGGGGGCTGTCCCGGCACACCGATGGGTTCGGTTTCGTAACAAGCAGATACCGCCTTCACCGCCACGCCAGTGGTTGCATCCAAAGCTTTCAGCGCCTCCGCCAGTTTGACTTCCCGGGCGCCAAGGTTAGAGCCCAAACTCATATGAACCCGCATAGCTTACCTCGCCGCCGGCTGATACGCCTTTCTGCCGTTTCTGTGTATGCTAATTGAAGAGAAGACGCTTGGCGAAAAACGCCCGGCAATCCTTACTGTTGAACTTCTGACGGAAGCTACCGGTAGTTTAGCCGACGGCGGACTCGGGATTCAAAAGAAGGCCTAATCCCGGGAAAGCGAAAGTTCGCCACGCGGCTTCTACCCTGCGCTTGCGCCTTCCCTTGTTGGTTATGGATTTCGCCGCGTCATGCTATTCCCTTTAAACGATTGAGGTGGACTTGTTCGCGCCACCCGTTTAGCATAACGCAGCTCAGCACTCACGGTAACTGAACCAGAATTGCCGCACCTCAGGCGATCGTTATCCGCCGTGAGATGCGATTTGGGCCGGATAAGTTGGCGCTCAGCGTTTCAGCCGGAGCGTTGTACCAATAAAGAGGAGAATAGAATGCTCAATGCCGTATTGATGGTCGCCACCGTGTTTGGCGCATCGGAACAACCACTCTATGTATTCGACATGCGGACCGAACTTGCGCAACACGCCGAGGACTCGGTCCTGCAGTATGATCTCCTGAAGTTCACGGCGGCGCTTCAAGGCTTGGTCAATCGCGAGGAGCCCCGCTTATGGCTGCGTTTCCTGCGCGGCCAGGGCCAGAGCGGTAATATCCACATCGACGATTACTGGCTGGAACATCTCCGTCAAGGCTGGTTGGAGGACACGCCCATTAAAGAGCTGGATTCCTTCGCGGCCGTGCTCGAACAGTTCGACGATTGGCTGACCGGCGTAGTGCTGTGGGACCCCACCGTGCCGGCCACTGCGAACGTCGCGGGCACGGTGTGCGGCGTCGAGGGCTGGCTGCCCGTGCGGGCGGACAGCGCGCTCTACAAGATGGTTGTGGAGAATGGTCCCGAACTCCCCGTACGGTTATCCCTCGTGGACAAGTTCGACGGCTCGGAATCCACGAGCCCAAAATGTGACGCCTACCTCTGGGCCATGCGCGAGTATCTCGAAACGGGCAAGACGCATCCCGCGCTCATGGCGCAGTACGTGGACGCCTACACACAACGCCCGGACGAGCCCGGATTCCGTTACCCCGATCTGGACAACGCCGTCCTGGCGAATCAGGATTACTACATCGCCAACCGCGCCTTTATCTGGGACCTCGGCCCATGGCCCGATGAGGTGCCGGTGGACGATCCCAATCAGAATCCCGGCACGGACCGCGAAACGCTCGAGAAGCTGTTGCGCGCGCAATACGAGCGGAATCGAGGGGAAACCTTCGCCCGCATTGGCGGCTTCGCCCCGTGGAATCTGAAATACACGACCCGCGCGGGCGGCGCCAACGACCCCGTGCCCACAGAGTGGGAGTTCGCCGCGCTCTTCTCGGCGTACAACGCGGGCAAGGACGCCGATGCCCTGAGCCTCGCCGGCATGGCGAACGCCTCGGTGTTTATGCACCATCCCCTCGAAGAGCGGTACGAGCAGAACCCGCGACCCGAGCCTGCGCCCATGGAGGCGAAGACCTACGTGCTCATCTACATGGGCGACTACGACTCGGCGGCTTGGCTGTCACGCCATATTCCTTCGATTTGGGATGATCCAAGCCGGGGCAATCTACCCATGGCCTGGGCCTTCAACCCCGGTCTTTCCGACCGCGCGCCCCATGTGTTCGACCACGTCTTCCGCACAAAGACGGAGAATGACTGGTTCATCGCAGGCGACTCAGGCGCATCGTATGTGAATCCAAGCTTCCTCATCGGGGACCGTCTCGGCAGTGGATTGCCGGATGCCTTGGACACTTGGGTCGCCTACAACAAGCCCTACTTCGAACGTTTCGACTACAGCATCACGGGTTTTGTCATCGACGGAACCGCGGGCCGCACGCCCTTGCGTGTGCAAGAGGCTTACGCGGCGTTTTCACCGGACGGCGTGGGCATGCAATTGGACTTCGACGAGCCATTGGTTGAGGGGACTCCGTTTCTGCGGCACTCCGCGGACATTTATCCCACCCGGGGCAATGTCGACCGCATCTCCGATGAAATGGCGGCCCACGCGCGGGACGATAAACCGCAATTCCTGATCTTCCGCTGCATCCTCGTCAGGCCGAGCGTAATCGAGGCGCTGCGGGATACCATTCAGGAGCGCCATCCCGAGCACGAATGGGTCTTCACGGATCCCTACACCTTCTTTGACCTCTACAAACGCTATCTTGAAGGTGAGCGCCCGGAATAGGCGGGTGGCCGGAGACGGTGGATCGACCGCGAAGCGGCTGCAACTCGTAAGGGCTGATACGGCCAATAAGTGACTGAACCAGCCACTGAAAGGCTGAATAGGGTAAGCGGCGCCTAGCCGAATGATGTGTATGGTCTTGCGTAAGTCATTACACGGCCATGGGTTGTCCATTTCGCGCAAAGTGGCATGCCCTATGCTCAAGTGATGCGGTTCCGGGCAACCACGCTGGAATGAAGGGAGCAGTTCTCACCAGGGCCTTTTCGATATACCGCATCGAATTTGCCGAAAAGAATGGTGGATGCACGAATGCTAATGCTAATCTATTACCTGTTGTTTGTCGGCTTGGGTATCTTGTTCGTGGGGATCGGCATCCCGCTTGTCTGGCGGCGTGTTCCCCCGAAT
>PUMX01000537.1 GCA_003552485.1 Candidatus Hydrogenedentota bacterium | reverse complement strand
AGCTAGTCTGACTCCGTACTCAGCGTATCACAGCTTCAAACACGCTTCCCAACCGGCGACAGGCTTGCCTTGGCACAGACGATGACGCCGCCTGGGCTGCGTCTGCTTTAGCGAACGGCGATGCGGCGGTCCCGTTTGAGCGCCTCATTGGTTGCGTCCCTTTTGTTTGCCATGAACCCTACATTAGTTCACTAGATGTGTAGATCAAGAAAGTTGTGTTGTGTTACCATGATTTTCAGGCTTTTAAAAATATGCGGTTTCTTGCGCTCAAGCCAAGGGAAACGGAAGGAAAACCAATGAGCAATGAAACGGACTTTAACCTCAACCCCGATAGCGACGTGGCCGCATATGTGCAAATTCAAAATCAGATCAGATTCGCCATTGCATCGGGACGACTGAAACCCAACGATGACCTTCCTTCGGTGCGAAACCTCGCCGATCATGTGGGCATTAATCCGAACACGATTTCGAAGGCGTACCGAGATCTGGAAGTTCTCGGGCTCATTAGGAGCCAGAAAGGCGTTGGGGTCAAGGTGACAGAGGATGCGCCACAGCTTTGTCATGAAGACATTTGGTCGGTGGTGAAAAACCATCTCCGCGATGCGGTGGCCGAGTGTCTGGCGTGCGGCATGCCTGCCGAGGATATTCACGACCTCGTGCGTGAAGCGATTTCCGAACGGCCGAAGCCCTATGACACCAACGAGGAACCGGCCGGGCTTTAGCGCCGAGAACCCCGCAGTCCAAAGGGTATGGAGCATGGCTGCGTCGCCTCAGGCCCGGGGGCCCTCGAAGCGCAGCCGGTATAGGCCGTCTATACGCTCTAGCCGGCACGGTCGGCCGAACGCTTCGGTCACGTGCTCGTCGGCAAGCACGGCTTCGACACGGCCTTGGGCGGTGACCCGGCCGCCGGACAGGATCACCGCGCGGTTGATCCATGGGCCAATCTCTTCGACATGGTGCGTGACGAAGACACATGACGGCGCGCCCTCCCGCGTAGCGTAGGCAGCCATGTCCGAGAGAAAAGCGTCGCGCGCGGCGGGATCCAATCCGGCGCACGGCTCGTCAAGCACCATGAGCGCTGGTTGCTGGATCAGCGCGCGAGCGATGAGCACCCGCTGTTGTTCCCCTTGCGAGAGCACGCCATAGGAACGTGTGGCGATGCCCGCCGCGCCCACCTGCTCGAGCATGCAGGCGGCTCGATCGGTTTCTTCTTCCGAAAACTCGCGATAGGCGCGCAGCGCCGCGTCCGCGCCGGAAAGCACGATTTCTTGCGCCGTCTGCCAGGCGGGAAACCGGTTTTCGATGGCGGAGCTTACCCAGCCAATCCGTTTGCGCAATTCGGGCACTCGGCACTCGCCGAACCGGTTTCCCAGAACGGTGACTTCACCTTGGGTCGGCCACTCGTAGCCCGCCAATACCTTAAGCACCGTCGTCTTGCCGGATCCGTTAGCGCCGAGCATCACCCAGTTCTCGCCGGGATTCACCCGCCACGTGACGCCTTCAAGGATGCGCTTGCCATTTCGTTGCAGCGTGACGTTGTTGAACTCGATGACCGGCGGCATACCCTACTCGATATCCTCGCTCCAGCCTTCCCGGCCCACGAGCGGCACAAACACACAACCCACGCTTTCCCGCTCTTCGATGCGGCCATCGGGCGTGCGGTCCAAAACCACCAGTCTTTGCGCTTCACGCGAGCCCACGGGGCACAGCAAACGTCCCGGCGTTTTGAGCTGCTCCATTAGCGGCGCCGGTATGTGCGGGCTCGCAGCCGTGACGAGTATGCGGTCGTAAGGCGCGTATTCGGGCACGCCAGTGGTTCCGTCGCCAACCACTACGCGGATATTCGAAAAACCTAGCTCGTCAAAGCGGCTGGCGGCTTGTTCGGCCAGTTCTTCGTGCCTCTCGACGGTTACGACCTCGTCTGCTAGCGCGGCCAGTATAGCCTCCTGATAACCCGAGCCTGTGCCTATTTCTAACACGCGATCGCCTGGCTGCGGGTCGAGCACATCCGTCATGACGGCTACCATATAGGGCTGCGAGATGGTCTGATGCGAACCAATGTTGAGCGGCCGATCCTCGTAGGCGTTCGACTCCAACTCCTTGGGAATGAAGCAGTGCCGCGGCACGCTGGACATTACCTCGAGCAAACGCGGATTGGTAATGCCGCGCGCACGGATCTGTGATTCAACCATCGCATGGCGTTCTTCGCTGTAGGCTTCGGGATTCATCACCTGCTCGCACCCGCCGCGGCGCGCTTGCGCTCAACTACTCGCGCGCGAATCGGCAATCGAAAACTGTAGGGGCTGGTATTCACTGAGGATGGCCCGCCTGGGTCAGGGCCTGCACTAACACGGTGCGCGCCAACCATAGTAAGAGCACGGCAATAAGCGGGGCAAAGTCGAACGGGCCCAAGGGCGGCAAAATGCGCCGCAATTGGTTTAGAAACGGATCCGTCAGTGCAGGGATCCACCGCCACCGGCGCGCGTGGATCTCGAGATGAATCCACGGCGCAAGCCACCGTAATAGAATCAAGAGCATGTAAAGGGTAATAGCCGCCTGTATGGCTCGAATCAGGATTTCCATCGGAAGGGGAACTCGCGCAACCGGTTATAGATCGGCCCCGAAGACGTTAACTGACTTGCATATAATGACACACTCGACACCGTGAATTCATCCCCTGAGAAGCCCTGCTCCTCTTCAATCAATGGCGAGAGCGCCCCCGCCTTCTTGGAATCCTTCACCCGCCCCAGCGTCAAATGCGGGCGGAATCGCTTGTTTTCTTGTGGCAATCCCGCGTGCCAAGCCGCGGCCTCGGCTATGGCCTGAACGCTCTCGAGCGGGCCTTCCAACGGCGCTAAACCGGCCCACACGATGCGGGGGGCGCGGTTATGCGGGAACGCGCCCACACCTTCCAGGCGCAGCGGGAAGGGCTCGGCTGCGGTGTACTGATTCTCGAGCTGTTCCGTAATCATCGAGATTGTATTCGGCGTGACCTCGCCTAGAAATCGCAGCGTCAGGTGCATGCGCTCCGGCGGAATCCACGAAACGCGAACGCCCGCCTTTCGAAGACGCTTGGAGACAGCGAAGGCCCGCTGCCGCTCGGCGTCCGGCAGATCAACAGCTAGGAAACTTCGAATTGTCTCGGCACTGCTCATGAAATCACTCCGCCCGCGTGGCGATTGGAAGCTGGGCCCAAGCCGCGTCGTCGGCGCAGATTTCCGGAATTCCAATATCGGCAATGGTGACTTCGCCTAGCCATGGCGCCGCCTCCGGATTGTCAAAACCACGTTTTGCGAACTGAAACGTGACGGTTCGGTTGGCCTTTACACATACTCCGAGCGTTTCGCCGGTATCCGTGTGCAAACCAGAGGGCAGGTCAATGGCGATCGTATGCGCCGAAGGCCACGCTTCGATGGCCGTTCGGTACACCCCCCGCACCTCTCCCTGCACGCCCGTGCCCAGCATGGCGTCAATCAATACGGCGCATCCGGCGAGGGACTCGACGGCGCGGCGAATGTCTTCATCCGCGTCCACGCATTTCAAATCGCCCCCGAGATTCTGATACGCGCGCAGAAAAGTCGCGGCGTCGCCCTTCACCTCCGCGGGATCTCCCAGCAGAACTACCCGCGTATCCAGTCCCGCCAGCAGAGCAAGCCGGGCTACCACAAAGCCATCGCCGCCGTTGTTCCCTTTGCCGCAAACGAGGCCAATGGGCCCACGCCTGACGTGCTGGAATACGGCGGCGCCCGCGTTATTCATCAATACGGCGCCGGGGATGCCGATGTCTTCGATACAACGCCGGTCGGCTTCACGCATTTCCGCGGCGGTTAGCATCTTCATATAGCCTTCCTCCCAGTTTTCTGCGGATATAGGCAATCGGTTACGGACGGTCTTGAGCCCGGTTACTGGAAATAACGCGATGGAAAATGCAGGCGTCTTCGGCTCGTTGAACCGAAGACGCCTCGGGAAAACAGTTCTATTCTGCCTACCCCTATACGGCCGTATCAAGCCGCGCGAGCGGGGCTACGGCGTTCTGGAGCTAACGGCGCACGCGGATACGGTACTCGACAACCGTCTTATCCCGCGACGGCACGTCCACCGTGAACACAATGGTATGGGCGTCGCGCCGCTCATACTCGTGAGAGTTATCGAGCATATTCCAATCGCCCGGAACGTTTTCAATCACGTCAACTTCCGCCGCGACGTCCTTGTGGTTCCGGATCTCGATTTCGAACGCGAACTCCATCACCTGATCTGCGATGCGCTCGAACACGGTCTGTTTGCGTTCGGCTACAATATCGAAAGCGCGGCCGGTCTTGATACGGACCTCCTCGTCGCGCGGGGTATGATCGATCCGGTCCTCTCCCGCAAACTGCAAGGCGCCGCCACTGTCCTCTTGATACACGCGCACTACGCCGGCCGGGAGTGGCATGCCCATGTTGTTGTCTTCGCTGTTGTCGAATTTCAGGAATACTTCGGGTCTAAGGTCCCGCAGCGGTTCACGAATGTGTCCAAAGAACTGCGGACGAGACCGTAATTCGTAATGCTTCTCCGCGACGGCGTTGTGAACTTCGAGCAGTTGCAGTTGTTTCTTCTGATTCTGGCGGATTGTGGTTCGGCGCGGCATGGTGTACAGGTGAAAGTCCGCAAACGCCTCCTGCTCCGGCCGCGCGGCCTTGGCCTCTGCCGCTTCCATCGCCATAGCGCGAGGCGCCATATCTGGACGTGGGGACGGCGCCCGATGCACTTCGCCCGCCACGAGCTTGAGCTGGGCGTCCTCATATGTTGCGCCGGATCGATTATCCATCGTCACCCAGCCCACCATGTCCATGGAACGATCGTCTTCTCCTAGGGTCAAGACGTAATCCGCCTTCCAGTCAAAACCTTCGGTGAGATAACTCAGCTCAACCCGTTGATTGTTCACCGCGTTGTTCAACAACCAGACAAGGGTCGGCGTAGCGTAGAGTTCGTCGGGAACCTCGGGGAGCACTACCTCGCCCGGATGGCCCAGATAAATGTCGTCTCCCACTTGGTAGATCGGTCCCTCATTGACGCTGAGCAACTTCGCCTCTACCTCGGTGAAGCGGTGTTCATCCTGCAAACTTACCAACCGGACATCCCGGCCCACGTACTTCTCCATGAGTTTTGAGGGGCTCATGAGGTCATACTCGTAGTTCTGCTCAAGCACAGTGAGCGAGCCTTCGTCCGTAAGGGACCGCAGGTTAACGGTCTCTGGCTGGATGCGCTCGGCGACGTCCTTAAACGCCATCTCCACCTCGCCGGTCGGTAAACTGATCTGCCGCGTATCCTTCACGAAGCCCAATCCGTTGTTGTACACCGTGACGGCTACGTCCGTCTGGTCTTCGCCCGTGGTTTCGGCTTCCTCGGCGGCGTCCGCTGGCCCACAAGCAGCAAGAAGCGTTATCATCAACATACTCAGCAGGGTTTTCATCGCATTGCCTCCCTTTTCATCGGCTTGGCGCAACATTGCGCGATTCTCGTTACACATTTTCTGTCTCTTTTGACACCAATTACGAGCCGAGGTTCGGTGGAGTTACCGATTCGGTGTGGCGGTCACAGTTGTACCCGCACGCGATACGTGATCACCGTCTTGTCCCTCGCAGGCACATCCACCGCAAAGACCAGCGTATGAGCGTCGCGTTCAGTGAACTCATGCGAATTTTCCAGCATGCGCCAGTCGCCGATTACCTGCTCAATCACGTCAATGGTGATGGGCGTATCCTTGTGATTGCGCACCTCGATTTCCAGCCCCAACTCGTGAACGCGATCGCTTAATCGGCGGTACGAAGTACGCTTTCGCTCAGCAACGATATCGAAGGCCTTGCCAGTCTTAATTCGAACCTCCTCGTCCCGAGGCGTGTGTTGGATACGATCCTCGCCAGCGAACTGGAGCAGGCCTTCGCTATCCTCCTGATACACACGAATCACGCCCTCGGGCAATGGCATGCCCATGTTGTTGCCTTCCTCGTTGATGAACTTCAGGTACACGTCGGGCCGCAGATCGCGCAGCGGCTGGCGCTGCACGCCGCCGTAGAAGTAGTGTCGCGGGGCGGGCGGTAACTCGTAGTGTTTCTCCGCCGTGGCGCCGTTCACTTCCAGCAACAACAACTGTTTTGTCTGATTCTGCCGGATAGTCGTAGGTCGTGGCATGGTGTACAGGTGAAAGTCGCCAAAGGCCTCTTGGATCGGGGGCGCGGCGCGCATCATGGCCGCATCGTCGGCCATGAAGGCGCCCAACCCGGCCCCTGCCGCGTCAGGCGCCCGATGCACCTCCCCGGCGACTAGCTTCAGCTGGGCGTTCTCGTACGTGGCGCCAGAGCGGTTGTCCATGGTCACCCAGCCGGTTAGGTCCATTGAGCGGTCATCCCGCTCCAGCGTGAGCACATAGTCGGCCTTCCACCGGAATCCTTCCGTCAGGTAGCTCAGTTCCACGGTCTGGCCAGCGACGTTGTTGTTGAGCAGCCAGATCAGCGTTGGCGTGGCGTAGAGCTCTTCGGGAACTTTCGGGAGCACCACCTGGCCTGGATGACCCAAATAAATGTCATCTCCCACCCGGTAAATGGGCCCCTGGTTCACGCTGAGCAATTCCGCCTCGACCGATGTGAAACGGTGGTCGTCGCTCAGACTGATCAACTGCACGCGCTTGCCCACGTACTTCTCCATGAGCTTCGACGGACTCATCAAGTCGTACTCGTAATTCTGTTCGAGCACCGCCATGGAACCCTCGTCGGTCAACGAACGCAAACTAACTGTTTCCGGCTTGATGAGCTCAGCGACATCCTTAAAAGCCAGCGTCACATCGCCAACCGGCAACTCAAGCTGCCGCGTGTCTTTGACGAAGCCAAGCCCGTTGTTGTACACGGTCACGGCTACATCCGTCTGGTCCTCGCCCGTCGCGTCGGTTACGCCGCCGGCCGCTATTCCCGCAGCCGTCATCATCACCGCGAACGCCATCCACCTCATGCCCATACGCATTGTCCATTCTCCAGTAGCCGGGGAGATTCCCCGCGATTGCCCACGCCGGCGTAATTGCCGGCATTTTCTTTGGACCCCATTGGTCCGTAAAGGTTCGCGGTAGAGTCAGATGAGACCCCAGCCATACACCCCTATACTACGCCGAAGCCAACGCAGGATACAGTCTTACGCTGCGTTTTGCGGCACGGACTGATATACTGCGGCTTCTGCACGCTGCCTGAGTATGGAAGAAAACCGGCACGGAGGGAAGAGTAGATGAAGGTGGCGCGATTCGAGTCCGCAAAGGGACCAGCGTTGGCGTTTTTCACGGGCGAGCATTGGTTGGATCTGACCCGCGCTCTACAAGCATATTCCATGCTTACAGGCAAAATTCCCGGAGATCCCATCACGGACATGATTGCGTTGATTGAGGCGGGATTATTGCGGGCCGATTTTCTCGAGGACCTGCGCCGTTTCTTTGCGCGTGGGCACGTCAGTGGAGAGTACTATCTTGATTCGGAGCCGTTGTATCTACTTCCTTTCCGGCCCCGGAAAATCGTTTGCCTTGGACGCAACTACGCCGCACACGCCGCGGAAACCGGTCATCAGGCGCCGAAGGAGCCCGTGCTATTCGGCAAAGCCCCACAGGCTTGCATCCCCCACAATGCGCCCATCCGCATCCGCCCGAGTTACGGCCGGGTTGACCATGAAGGAGAGGTGGCATTGGTGATCGGCCGCCGGGCGAAAGACATCAAGGAGCAGGAGGCGCGGAGCGTCATCGCCGGGTATACCCTCGTCAATGACGTCACCGCGCGGGACATGCAGCAGGCCGATTTCAATCAGAGTCTGCCGTGGTTTCGTTCAAAGAGCATCGACACATTCTGCCCCATGGGCCCAGCAGTCACGCCCACCGACCTCGCGCCATGGCCGCTCGAACTGGAGCTGAGCGTCGAGGTCAACGGCGAACTCCGCCAGTCAAGCAACACGCGGCAATTTGTTTTTGATGCGCCCGCCATGCTCGCGTATATTACCCGATTCATGACGCTTGAGCCCGGCGATCTGGTAGCAACGGGCACGCCGGAGGGCATCGCGCCGTTGCGCCCCGGCGACCGGGTCACTGTCAGCGTTCCTCAACTGGGCGCGCTGAGCAACCCCGTCGAAGAGGAGGCGGACCCGGTATAGCGCAACGACTACCCTTCGCCTAACCGCCCGGTCTCCTCACGGCCGTAAGGCTGATTCCAGTTGCTTAACAGTCTGGCGCACTGCGCCGTCTTTCTCGACGGTCTTGCCGATTCGTTGGCAAGCATAGAGAACCGTCGTGTGGTCCCGTCCGCCGAAGGCTTCCCCCACTTCGTTCAGTGACAGGCTGGGAATGAGATCCTTGCACAAGTACATCGCCACCTGGCGGGGAAACGCTACCTGGCGTTGCCGGCTCGCGCCCCGCAAATCCGAGATCCGCACGTCGAAATGCTCGGCGACTGCGCGCTGCACCGCCTCGATCGTAACAGGCCGAATGGACTCGCGCCCTATCATTTCGCGCAGTACTTCCTCGACCAACTCTTGCGTCACCTTTTGTTCGCGCAGCTTGGCATAGGCGAACACGGTGATCAGCGCCCCCTCGAGTTCACGGATGTTGTTCGTGATATGGCGCGCGATAAATTGAGTCACGTCCTTTGTAAGCTGAATCTGTTCTTGCCGCGCTTTGTTTTGCAGAATAGCCACACGGGTTTCGAGATCCGGCGGCTGAATATCCGTTACCAAGCCCCATTCAAAACGAGAAATCAGACGTTCTTCAACACTCTTGATCTCTTTGGGCTGGCGATCGCTGGATATGACAATTTGCTTATGCATGTCGAACAAGGCGTTGAAGGTGTGGAAAAGCTCCTCCTGCGTCCCTTCCTTGCCTGCGATGAAGTGAATATCGTCAATCAGCAGGATATCAGCCTTCCGGTACTTGTCCCGAAACCGCTGGGTGGATCGGCGCGCGATGCTTTCGATGAGTTGATTCATGAATTGCTCGGAGGATACATACGCAATTTTCGCGTCGGGGCGCCGTCCGAGCACTTCCTGGCCAATGGCCTGCATGAGATGCGTTTTGCCTAGCCCCGTCCTTCCATAAAGAAACAGCGGATTGTAAGCGGTGGCCGGCGACTCAGCAACAGCTTTCGCCGCTGCGTGCGCGAAGCGGTT
>PUMX01000488.1 GCA_003552485.1 Candidatus Hydrogenedentota bacterium | reverse complement strand
TCGTCGGCTTCCTCGAATGAGACCTGAAGTCCCGCGGCGACGTCGCGCGTCAGATGATAGGCGCCCCATTCGAAACAATGCGCGCCCATGATCCGGCAGTCACGGTAGACAGCCAGGCTCGTGGTGCTTCGGCCCATATCCAGCACAGCGGCGCCGAGTTCCATGTCTTCCGGGGTCATACATCCCTGGGCCATTGCAATTGGCAGGAAGACCGTGTCTTCCAGCTCCTTGTTCTGCGAGGTAATGCAATGAATCAGGTTTTCTTCGATAACTGTTGGTAAACGCGCGAAATGCACCCGGATTTTGAGGACCTGGCCGTGGATGCCAATGGGATCCGTCACCCGTAGCTCGTCGACATACCATTCCTCGCCATTGATCGAGCTGAGAATGCGCCGGCCCGGCGCGAGGATGTCACGTGAGGCGATGTCGCGGGCTTCGTCCATTTCGCGGCGCTCGACGGCGTCGCCGGTAATCTTAACCCGGCTCTCGCGGATGAAGGTCTCGCAATTCCGGCCCTGCACACCACAGAATAGCGTGGGCACCCGTACGCGGGCTTCCTTTTCCGCAGCGTTCAAAGCCTGCTTCAGCGCCATCTTCGCGGCGCTGAGATCCTGAATCACTCCCTGCGAGACGCAGCCCCGGCCGGGCGCGGCGCCGTGGCCAATCACTTGAATCGTGCCGTCATCATCACGCCGCGCGATCAGAACCCGGATGTGCCGCGATCCGAAGTCCACAGCCCCAACATATTCACTTTTTCCCCGCACGTCCGATCCCCATGTGGAAGCATTGCTTTTTCTCGACTTCCGCAAGCGCCATCCGCCGCCACGGAATTGCTCATGGAACGGCTTGGCTTCCGGAAATCTCCCTGTGGACGCTGACAATCTCCGCTAGAACAGCATGCCCGGTTCTTCCCAGCCAGATTCTCCCGATTGCTCGCCGCCCTGGACCTGTTCGATGGTTTCTTCGATGTCCCGCAATGACCCGCGCTGGCGCATCAGAATCTCGCGGGCCTTTTCCATGGCGGATTCAGTTTCACTATGGCGGCGCTGCAACTCATGCACCTTCCGCCGCGCGTCTTCGAGCTGTTCGCGGGCGGCCTGTTCCTCAGCCGCCATCGTATGGATATGAGCCTCTTGAGCTTCCTTGCGCCGCTGCGCCTCATCGAGATCCTCTTCGGCCGCCTCCTGTTCCTGCACAGCTTCCGCACGCTGCTCTTGGAGGCGCCGGATCTGTTCGTCGATCTCGCTTATCCGGGTTTGAACCGCCTCGACCCGTTGCGCCACGGCCTGTTCTTCTTGTTCGCGGGTCGACAGGGCCTCCTGGCCTTCCGCCACCGCTATCTCGGCTTCCTCGACGGCGCGCTCCGCCTCCGTTATGATATCGCGAGCCTTTTCAATTGCGGCGCCTTCTTCGCGCAGACGCCGCTCGGATCGGCCCAACTCCGCTTCTGCGCGGGCCGCCTCCGATTTGGCCAGCCCCGCCGCGGCGCGCAACGTCAGCAGCTTCGCGTTCTCGCCTTCGCCTTGGCTGATCGCGCGCATGGCGATTTGCAGCAACTCATGAGGTGAGTCATAGTCTTTCGAGGTCAAGGCCGCGTGGAGATGCACCTTCGGCAGCGCCGCTTCGGATTCGGGTTCGACGGGCGCCAGTGGCTCGGGCGGCATTTCGAGCGCGGAGTCCGGCGCAATCTGCATCTGCTCGGGCAATGGCTCGGAAACGTCGGGCGCGCCGGACTCCTGCTCCCACCTGAGCTCGACGAAGTCCAGAATGCGCGGCGCAGCCGTTTCCGAACCGGTCTCGGCGGACACAACGGCGGACTCACCCGCAAAATACGCCTTACACTCATTGCGCCAGTTCACGAGCGTGGAATCGTCCAAGGATTCGCCAGCCTCCATGTAGGCGCCACAGAAGCCGTAAAGCAACTCGTACAGCCGGTCATCGCCGCCGTGGGCGTCCAGAATCTCCAACAGTTCCAGGCAGGTCTCGCAAGCGGCCACGGCGCCCGGCCGCTCGTCCCACTGAGCCGCTTCGTCCAGGGCCACCGTCTGTTTGAACAGCGCTTCAGCAGCAGCGGCGCGTTCGTTCTCGGCGCAGCGCTCTACATAAGCCAGCGTCTCGCAAAAGGCGTCTAGTTGTTCTGTAATCGACGGCGCGCCGCCTGCTTCATCTTCGCTGTCTTCGTCGGCGTCAGGCTGAGAATCAACTTCAAACGGCGGCGGAGGCTGAACGGAGTCCTCCGGCGCTTCGGTGTTCTGTTCGTTCTGGACTCCATTCCATGGGGGGGCCACAGAATCATCATCGGCTTCATCCGTTTCGGATGTGTGCTGCCGCGTTGCGCCAAAAAGGCCGCTCATGTTGAAGGCGAACATGCCTTCGCCCTCTTCGCCATCGTCAGAGGACGCCGCCTCATCGGCAGCGTTTGGTTCTGCGGGCTCAAATGGTGGGGGCGTTGCGTCGCCGCCGCCGTTTGTTCCCGACTCCAACGGAGCAAAGGAGGGCGAGTCGATGAACTGATCTTCCGCGTCTTCGTCGTCTTCGGCCCACTCGAATGGAGTTTCCGCATCCGACGCCGCAGATTCCTCCTCGGCGGGGTCCGGCTCCTTCACGGGCGGTGTTTGCGCCTTCGGTTTCTGCGGTTTCGCGGCCGTTGTTGATTCGCCGGCGCTGTCCTCCTCCTTCACGGGCGGTGTTTGCGCCTTCGGTTTCTGCGGTTCCGCGGCCGTGATTGATTCACCGGCGCTGTCCTCATCTCGCACGAGTGTAAGGCCTGCCTGCTCAATCTCGCTAATGGCGCGTTGATAGCGTTGCCGCCAGCGCTTCAGAACGCCGGGCCGCACCGCGCCTACCATGAGATCACCGACCATCAGGCACAGCATATCGTAACTGTCCGAAAGAAATGGCAAGGCGCATTGAGCCTCGCCCCCGTCTTCGTAACTCTGCAATACGCGGCCTGTTTCCGTGAGCACTTCGGCCACGTCTTTCCAGTCCTCGCGCAGAGCTATCTCGACAGCCGCGATGAGTTGGTTCATGCACTCGTCGGACCATTGTTCCTGTGGAGCGCCGTCTTTCGCGCGCGCGACCTGGCGCTGGAACCGGCCCAGTACGGTGAGCAGGCGTTGCGTAGACTCCGTGCCGGCCGTGCCTTCATGGCCCGTCGACTCGATCACGCTGGGGTCAATGTCAGATTCTGTGGACAGCAAGGCGTCGCGTTCCTCGGTGGCGAGAGATTCGCTGGAATCCTGTCCGGCTTTCTTGGACAGCCGGCCTCGAAGTAGTGGGTTTCGATTGCGTTTGCCGAATCGCACGATGAGATCCCCTCTGTTTTGCTTGCTATTGTATCAGAGGCGGAGCCGGTGCGCAATATATTGTGGTCGCTTTTGGCCTGGGCAGTAGCGTATACAATAAATGGACGCAGCGATGGCAAAAGCGCGATATGCGGTATGGGAGGGCGCCAGCCCAAGAAGAGGCTTGGGCTGGCAGGATGAGCAACGCCGTGTGACCCATTTTTCATTTATCCCCAGACATGGCGTTGAGTTCCTTTCGGCGCCAAGTTGCTCTAGCTATCCTCGATCGTTCAGGATTACAGCGCTGACACTGGGGGCGCCTTAGGCGCCAAGGCATCGAGTCGAGGAGAATGGATATGCAGATGAGCCGGCGCGTGTTTTTGGGAGCCACAACGGTGGCCATGACGGCGGCCGCCTCCGCTAGGCGGGCCCACGCCGACGAGCCCCGTTACAAGGCCGCAATCATCGCCGATGGCCCCACCGGCGGTTACGGACACAGCATTCACATGGTCTTCGCCCGCCGGCCCGACGTGGATGTCGTGGCCCTGGCGGATCCCTATGACGATATCCGCGACGAGCGCGCCGCCGAGGCGGGGGCCGAGCGCGTGTACAGCGACTACCGGGAGATGCTTGATACGGAACAGCCGGACCTTGTCGCCGTGGCGCCGCGGAACACGCCCAAGCGCGTCGAACATATGGTCGCCTGCGCCGAGCACGGCTGCCACGGCTTTGTCGAGAAACCGCTGTGCGCGAACTTGGCCGAAGCTGATGCGATCGCGGGCGCCATTGAGGCCAATAACGTAAAGTGGGTCATCGCGCACAACTATCGTGTCACGCCGATTATTGCTCACGCGCGGCGCATGATCGTCGAGGAGGGCCTCATTGGCGAAGTGCTTGAGATGCGCGGGCGCGGCAAGGAAGATCGGCGTTCCGGCGGCGAAGACCTCATTGTGCTGGGCAGCCATATCTTCGATCTGATGGATTACTTCGCGGGAGCGCCGGCTTGGTGCAGCGCGCACTTCACCGTTGACAACCGTGCGGCCGCGCCAGACGATGTCCGCGAAGCAACCGAACCGTTGGGACCCATCGTGGGCGACCGCATGCAAGCTACGTATGGTTATCCCAGCGGCATCTATGGCTACTTCGGCAGCATGCGCAACGCGGATGGCGACGGCGGCCGTTTCGGCTTGGATATCTACGGCAGCCGGGGCGTCGTGAGCATGCGCATGGCCAACATTCCGCCGGTGTATGTGATGCGGGACTCGGCGTGGGCGCCGGGTTTGCGCGACACCGTCACGTGGGAGCCGTTGCCCGATGCGCCGGAGCATGCAATGGAAGAGCCGCGGATCGACCGGTACGCGCCGCTGATCGATGAACTCATCGAGGCCATTGAGACCGATCGCCAACCGGCGCCGAGCGTCATCCATAGCGGCGTGAATTCCGTGGCCATGATCCAAGGGGCGTTCGACTCATGCGTGCAAGGCGGCCGAGTGTCGATGCCGCTTGAACAACGGGATCATCCGTTAGACCGTTGGGATTGAACGGAATCGAGGAAGCGACAATTAGAGAAAGGGGCCACGATGGATCAACGGTTAAGCGCGCCGAGGCGCTTTGCGAACGGTCTTGCCTTTGTGCTGAGTTGCTTGCTCGCTTGCTGGGCGGGCGCGGAGCCGCCACACATCGAGGATGAACGCTACACCATCGGGGAACTACTCCACGAGGAAGATTTCGCGGACAGTCCGGAGCGGTGGCGGCCCGAACTCGAGGAAGGCGGCGCCGTCGAAGTGAGTGGCGGCATGTTGCATATCGACGTACCCCGGGGCGCGACGATCTGGTTTACGGAGAAGCTGGAAGCGCCGGTCATGATCGTCTATGAAGTAACCGTCGTGGATGAAGGCGGACCCAACGACCGCGTTAGCGATTTGAATTGCTTCTGGATGGCGACGGATGCACGCAACCCCGACGACTTGTTCGCTGTCGAGCGTAGCGGCGCGTTCTCGGATTACGATGAGCTGATCTGTTACTACGTCGGCTACGGCGGGCATACAAACACCAGAAACCGATTCCGCCGCTATATCGGCGAAGCGGGCGACCGTCCCCTGCTGCCCGAACATGACTTTCAGGATGAGGACGGCTTCATCACGGAGAACGAGCGCATGCAGGTGACGCTCACGGCGTTTAACGGCGTCGCTCAGTATTTCATGGACGGCGAGAAGCTTTTCGAATACGAGGACGGCGCCCCGCTCACGGAAGGCTACTTCGCCTTCCGTACGGTGAACAATCACAAACGCATCCACAACTTCCGCGTATACCGGTTGGAACTCGTGGACGAGTAGGCGTGATCGGCGCGTCTCGCGCGGAACGGACCACTCGGTCTACGCGGCGAGGACCGCTCCCAATCGTTCGTGCGCGTAGTGGATGAGCCGCTCGGTGGTGTCCCAGCTTATGCATTCGTCGGTGACCGACACGCCGTACCGCAGTTTCGAGAGATCCTCGGGGATGGACTGGCTGCCTTCCTCGATGTTGCTTTCGAGAATCATGCCAATGAGGGACTCGTCGCCCGCGAGCCGTTGGTCGAGGAGGGCGCGCCACACCGCCTCTTGGCGGGCATGTTGCTTGCCCGAGTTCGCATGGCTGCAATCGACCATAATCACGGGATCGAGCCCGGCCTTGTCGAGTTGCGTGCGCGTCTCGGCGATGCTTTCGGCATCGTAATTGGGCCGCAGCCGCCCCCCGCGCAGGATGATGTGGCCCCACGGATTGCCCGTAGTGCGCACCAGCGAGATGTGGCCGTCGGCGTCCATGCCCAGAAAACTATGTGGATGGCGGGCGGAAACCATGGCGCCAAGCGCATTGTCGAGGCTGCCGTCGGTGCCGTTCTTGTAACCAACGGGCATGGACAGGCCGCTGGCCATTTCGCGGTGAGTTTGCGATTCCGTGGTTCGCGCGCCGATGGCCGCCCATGTCACCAGGTCGGTGATGTATTGGGGAATAATCGGTCCTAACAGTTCCGTGCCGCAGGGCACACCCATCTCGTTCGCTTCAATAAGCAGCTTGCGGCCCAGCCGAAGCCCTTCAGGCAGATCGCAACTGCCATTCAGCTGCGGATCGTTTATGAGGCCCTTCCAGCCTACCGTCGTGCGCGGTTTCTCGAAATACATCCGCATCACCAGGCACAGGCGGTCGCTAACTTGGTCGCGCAATCCGCTAAGCCGCCGGGCGTAGTCCAGCGCGGCTTCGGGGTCGTGAATCGAGCACGGCCCCACCACTACCAGCATGCGCGGATCTTCCCGGTCAAGAATGCGCTGCACCTCGCGCCGGCCTTCCACCACGGTTCGGTTCGCCGCTTCGGTCATCGGAAGCTCATGCTTGAGCTCCCGCGGCGTGATGAGCGGGGTTAACGATACAATATGCAGATCTTGTGTGCGTTCCATAAGGAGCCTGATCGCCCGGTAATCCATCGGTCCGGGCTCGAGTTTTCGCGCCTGCGTCAAAGGAGTGCTACTATTCATATGATATATTCCCGCTTATGTTTAAGGCAACTCTTGCCGATTCTTTGAACGGTGAAGAAGCCTGTCGCGCTGGCTTGGCTTGGGGGCAGGCTGCCGTTACGCACGCCGCGCCGGGTATACATGAACCAAGAAGCATGCGCATCACATATGGGGACAATCACATGATCCGCTTAGGGGCGCCACTTATCTGGGTATTTGTCATGGGGCTCTGCATGATGCCGATCGCGATCGCGGAAGAAGTGGACGAGGGACCCCATGATATTGCGCATGGCGAGACGCGCGCCGAGCAATCGTGGTTCGTTATGTTCGGAATGACCAACAGTCACCCGGCGCTTCGCGACGCCTCGCGCACGATTGATCGCGAGCTGAATCTGCCGTTCCGGCTCGTTGCGCCTGGCTTTGAAGACATCCGCACGTTCAAGGAGCAGGCTGACGACTTCGGCATTTGGTCGCCCATGATCGGCATCGGGCGCAACCTCAACGAATACTGGGATGTCTACCTACAGGGGGGGTACAGCCGCTGGACCATTCCAACGCGGCAGACGAATATCAGCCTGCTGCTGTTGCCCTTGCACACCGATATCCAATTGACGCGCTCGAATTTCTTCGCCGGCGCCGGGGCCACGTATTTCCCTTGGCGTATGCCGGAATTGCAGAAGTATGAATCGATCAGCGAACGATTGCAGAACACGCGCCCGTACCTCGGGATGTATGTGCAGTACAACTATCTGACGTTTGACGGCCGTATCCGTGCGCGCCCGCTGCCTCTGCCCCGCATCATCAACCGCGAAGAAAGCGACGCATGGCACGATGTGAGCATCGGCGGCCAGATCGGCCTCGAGACGCCGCTAACCGAACGCACAACAATATCATTCAACGTGCAGTACAACCGCTTTCTCGACAATCACCGGGACTTTTCCGGCCCCGGCTTGGGAACGCTTGTGAAATGGCGGTTTTGACAGCGCCTCCTAGCCGTGTGTGGGATCGCGGCGCTCAAGCTCAACCAAAGCCGGCGTCATGCTCGGACGGATGGTTTCGATTGCGCTCGTAGTTCTTGGGCCGCGGCGTCAAGCTGGCCTCGAGGCGCGGAAAGCGTTTGAACAATGCGCGGTTGCGGTCGTAGCGCTCGATCAGGTGCAGATACATCATCAGGCGGGCCGTGCGGTATTGGCGGGCCGTAGCATAGTAAACGACAAGACCCGTTTCGGCGGCGTATCTGAAGCGATCTTGCAGGGCCTTGGGACGTTGCGCATCGATCTCCGACCACGCAAACAGATCGTCCGGCGATTTCTCGGCCGCTTGCGCGTCGAAGTCCCTTTCGATTTCTTCGTACACCGCCACGACCGCGTCGAACCAGTGCCCCACAGAACGGTATCCTTCGTCCATCAGGTCCACTTCGATTCGCAATGCGTCGACGTTATCCGCTGTCGTCTTCTGCAGCATGCGGCGACGATCTTCGTCGTCCTCGGGAATCGTGCGGACGCGCGCTTTTTCATCAGCCGGCCCGAAGTTAAAGCTCTCGAGAATCACCGGCTGGATGAACTTGCCCCGGGATAGCAGCGAGAACTCCGCAAGGAGACCGGCCGCCAGATCGTTGCGCTCGAGACATTGATCAACGTCGGGAGCGGGCGCGAAGATCTCCGCTTTCCAGTCAAAATAGATGTCGTGACACAGGCTCGCCAAGCCCTTGCCGCAGCCGTCCTCGTTTTTCGTGAGGGCTCTCTGGCACAACTGCCCCAGCCGTTCGCGCAGCCGGCGGCCGCCGCGCTTGATGACGCCGCGATCCAGCAGGAAACGCAACACCACCATGCGGTCGACCAAGAGCGTGGTCGTTTCGGCGCTTTGATTCGTGGCGTCCGCGAGCGTCTTCGCCCATCGCTGCGACCACTCGCGCAGTTGCCGGGCTAGATAACTGCGCGGTTGACGCCGCAACTCGTCAAGCGAACCCTGGGCGGCATCCGCGTGGTTCAATGCGGGACCCAGTTCCCGCTGAAACTCGTCGGGGGCGTTCGCGCTGAGCAGTAGCTCCTCGGTGCGCATGTCGTAGAGATAGAAGCGGAACATGTCCGTGATGAAGACATAGTGAACGTTGTGGCAATAGGCGCCGTCAACGAATGCGCGCGTTGCAGCGCAAAAGTCAAGGCCTTTCTCGAACACGGCCGCTGGCGGATCCAACAGGCCGGGCGGAACAAAATACGCGGCCACGCTGCGCCCTCCAGCCTCGAGCCGAAACGCCGGCGGGCCACTGACCGGGTCTTCGTCCGGATTCAACAGCGGCGGCTTAGTCCAGCCCAACAGCGCCAGGAAACGCCGCGCATATTTGGTTTGGCCGGTACGCGTGGCTTCGGCCAATTGGTCCCGCCACGACGCGCAGAGTTGCTCAAGCTCCTTGGAAGTACCCATGTCAAGCCACACCCTTTCGTTTGCTCACCTCATACCCAGCC
>PUMX01000036.1 GCA_003552485.1 Candidatus Hydrogenedentota bacterium | reverse complement strand
GGATAGGTGGACTGCCCCGAAGGCATCCAGCCCGTCACGAACATCTTGGACCGGGGCGGGAAGTAATCGTTGTTCTCGCCGGCGTACATCTTGTGGGCCAGCCCGAGCTGCTTGAGGTTATTCGCGCAACTCGCGCGGCGAGCCGCTTCACGAGCGCGCGCAAGCGCCGGCAGCAGAATCGCCGCCAGGATGCCAATGATCGCGATGACCACCAGCAGTTCGATTAAGGTAAAACCTCGCTTCTGCATTGTTCCGCTCTCCTTATCGCACTCATTGTGCCTGACCGTTACGTCAGGCAAATTACGCTTCACATTGTTGACTTCCCATTCGCCCCGCCCGCTGCCCGCGCGCGGGACGCTTTCCCAAGCCACGATGGACGCGCCTGCTTGACCTCCTTTCCGCGCCTCGCGTTATGCCATCTTTTGTGCGCCGGGCGCCTCGCGTATCCCTTGCCACAACACAGCTACCAGCACGTGTAGTCTCCACTGTAGCCTGCACGGACCGGGATGTGAATACCATTTCCTGCAAGATATCTGGATCTTTCTGCCTATTTTTGCTTAAACTTCAGGAGTTGAGAGGCTAAAATTTCTGGAGAAATCGCGAGGCCTACTATGAAAGCACGGCTGCGCGCAATTCTGACCGATGAAGTCGACGAGATATTCGCCGAGTTCACAGAGTGCTTGGGGATTAGGATCAGTTTTTTCGATGCCGAGGGGAGCCTGATCAAACACAGCACGGATGAGACGGATTGCAGGTACTGCAATTACTGTCAGCTTATCCGTGAACTGTATGGGCCGGAGCGGTGCGAAGCCGATGACGCCAGCGCGCTCGAGCGCTCGTTAACGCAGGGAATGCATTCTTACACTTGTCATGCGGGCTTGGTCGAGTCCGTGGTTCCCCTTTACGCGCACGGCTGTTTGCTGGGGTACGCCATGATTGGTCAGATTCGCGCGCAAGAGGAAATTCCCGCGCATGTGGCCGAAGACGCCCGCGCCGCCTCGCGGTTCCCCGTCTTACGCAAGGCTTTCTTCGAGCTGGAGCTTACGCGGCAACGGCGGCTTGATTCCATCCTGGGGCTGTTTTCCGTGGTTGCGCAATACATCGTGACAAACCACCTGGTCTCCATGAACGTCAGCGCGCTGGTCGCCAATGCGGTCAATTACATGCGCGAGCACGTGCATACGCAGTTGACGACGCAAGAGCTCGCCGATCAACTCGCCACGAGCCCCTCGACCTTGTCGCATGCTTTCGCCCGTGAACTGGGAACGTCCTTCAAGCAGATGTTCACGGAAATGAAGCTGGCCCGCGCCGATGAAATGATGATGGAGGAACCGGACATCTCCGTGGCGCGTGTGGCCGAAAGAGTGGGATTTGACGACCCCTCGCATTTTTCGCGCATGTACAAGAACCGCAGGGGCTATCCGCCAAGCGCCTTTCAGGACAATCTCAAGAAAACAGGCCGCGCTGCGATTGCCGTGGCGCCGGGTGTACTGGCGCCGGAACTGGACGCGCGGGACAACGGGCCTGAGGCCGCAAGAGAAGTCCCGGGGCGTGACGGAAACGCGGCGCAACCGCCAGGGGACCAATCGCGGCGCAAGCGCGCATAGGAACGAGAAGGCGGGCGCCGCACAACGGGCGCCGCTCACAACGGCGTGAGAAGACAACCAATAGGGGAGGGGTTCCCATGATGCGGGGTTGCGTCTGGTTGGCTTCTCTGGCGTTTCCACTGTTTTTCATCGGATTGGGCGCCGCGTTGGCCCACCAGGAGCAACGCGTCTACGCCCGCATGCAGCCGGTGGAGGCGACTATCCTGAGCCTGTCGGTCGACCAGTACCGCGACCGGCGGCCAGGTGTTCACACGTTTCTGTATACGCCGATCGCCCGGTTCGAGTACCGCGTTGATGGGCGCCGCTACACAAGCCGCCAGTTTTCCTTTACCAACCCTCACTACATCGCCGGGGATTTCGCCCGGAGCGTTTTCGACGGCTACTCCGAAGACGATACGGTCACGGCGTACTACGATCCCGAAAATCCGCGCACCGCGGTGCTCGAGCGGCGCATAAATCTGATTCCATATTACACGGTGTTGATCGGGGCCGGTATCCTCGCATTGTGGCCCGTGGCTGGGCTGCTTTCCCGCAAGAAGGAACCCATACTCGAACAATCGGGCACGTACTTTCGGCTCCGGCCGCATCGTACGTTGCAGCAGCGATTACGGCGTTGGACCGTATGCGGATCGGTTTGGGCGGTTGCGCTCGTGGCGGTGTTGATTTACATGAGCCAGTCGCCCGGTATCCTGCCCCGGCTGAACGCATACGAGTGGTTTGGCGCGGTGCTCTACGCGGGAATCGGCCCGTGGGCGGCGTACAAAGCCTTGCGCGCCTACCGCGGCGGAAAATGGTTGAACGACGCCGTGGTGTGGCTGACCCGGGATCATCTGGTCATCGGCGCGGAAAACCCGGTGATGTACGAGCAGAAGCCGCGCCGGACGGTGATGGTGCGCAAGCTCGTGGTGACCGCCAAGACGCACTGTACGAAGGCAATCGAGGAAGGCGGTGAAAGAAGCACGGTTACCGAAGTGCTGCACGAGGACAGCGTCACCCTCATGGAGAACACCGAAGCGCGCGGCCGGACGTCTTTCCGCGCGCAGGGGCGGTTGCCCGTACCCGCCGGACTGCCGCCCAGCAGCCCGCTAAAGGGCGCCAGCTATCCCCGCTATCACTGGACCATCGACACGCGACTCGAGCTGGCCGGTGGCCCGGTCTACGACATGACGCTGCCGGTAGCCGCCCATGCAGGGCGGCAGGCGTAGGGGGGGCCGGGAGGCGCCATGAAGAAGGGGTTCACCGCTGTATTCGAGCGTGACGGCGGCTGGTATATCGCCTACTGCGCCGAAATCCCTGGCGCCAACGGGCAAGGCAAGACCAAAGAAGAGGCGCGGCAGAGCCTAGCCGAAGCCATCGCCTTGATCCCAGAGGATTGCCGCGAGGATGCGCTCCGGGTTTTGATTCGCGAATATGACTAACATACTAAACAACGCGCCCCCGGCCACACGCGATCACCGCAGCCGGGGGCGAGTTTGATTCTCTTGGGTATTTCAGCTTACTGGATCATCGGCGGTTCGCCGTCGGCGACGGCGCGGGGCTCGCCCACGCGCTGGTAGATCGACGAGGCTTCGAGGCGATTGCCACGGGCAAACAGGCGTTCCGCCGCGCGCAGCAGACCGTCGTGCACCGCTGGTTTGACCTCCTCACCGGCTTCTTCATAGAACGCGCTCAATGCATCGACGGCGCCGTCGGTCGCGATCTCGCCCAGGGCGCGGGCCGCCGCGCTTGCCACGTCGTTATCGGAATGCGTCAGCCGTTCGGCTACTGCGCCGGCGGCGTCCGCATCGCGGCGCACGCCGAGGCTATGGATAACGCCTGCGAGCAATCGGCCGTCGACTTCGTCCAACGCGTTGCGCAGCGCCTCGCTGGCGGCTTCATAGGGCATCGGCTCCAAGGCGTAGCGCGCCATGTGACTGCGGTCTTCGTCGCTCAACAAAGGCGCCAGCGACGCCACGGCCGCTTCGCTGCCCATTTGCGACAATTCGCGACAGGCGAGCCAGTTGTCGTGAAGCCACTCATTCGTCAGCACGTCGAGATGCGCATCAAGCTCCGGCGACGCCTCGAGATTCGCCTTCGCCTCGTCCAGCACGGACCGTGCTTGTTCGAGTTCTTCCTCGGCTCCAGCGGATTGCGCCTCGATGTCGTCAAGCGCGCTTCTTAATTCATCAATCCGCTCCCGGGCCGATTCCGCCTCGGCCTCAGCGCGGGCCTGGGCGTCTTCCGTGGTGGGCGGCGCGGACTCGAGCACGGCGATGAACTCGGCCTCGCGCTCCGCTGTATCTTCCGCAATGACCGGCAGCGCGAACATGCCCAGCAAGAGCGCGGCGGCCGCCAGTCTCAATCCTGAATTCAACATGGTGCTAATCTCCCTCTACGAGGATTCTGCGAACCCTCGGCTTCAATCGCGCAGTTAGATGACGTACGGCGCGCGCATGGCTCGCGAACGCAGCCGGTTGGCCTCGTCGTCGTTGATAAACTCCTCCTTCACGGGGTCATAACGCAGATCCCGCTTGAGCCACATGCAGATGTTCGCTGCGTGGACGGCGACCATGGAGTAATGCATGACGTTCTCGTTCGCCACCGGCTTCTCCCGCGTCTTCATGCAGTCCAGGAAATCGCGCATGTGGTTGATGCTGCGCTGCGTGCGCGCCTTGTAGGCTTCGATAACGCCGTCAAAGTCATCCAGCAACTCAGGCGAAGACACCTCAGGCTCGGAATAACCGTCGGCCGCCGCGGCCCACCCGTCGTCCCCGTCAAAGCGTTCGCCGCACGAGCCGTGCCAGTACTCGTCCCCTCGGGAAAGCACGAGCTTGATGCCATTGGCGAACTCGCATTCCATGCCGTCGCCCGTGTCATTGTCGACAAACGAATACTTTACCGGGGCGGTGTCTAGGCAGTCGATACCGGCCATGGCCTGTGCGAAGGTGTGCGCGCCCCATTCGCCGATGCAGCTTGTGTGGAAATCATAGACGCCGCGCCACTGGCCCCGCACATAGTCTTGGTTATACGGCCGCCAAGGGCACGGTCCCAGCCAAGCGTCCCAGTCCACCTCTTCGTCCGGTGGTTTCGGTTGGGCCGGTTTCCAATCATGGGTCATGTAGGCGTCGTCCCATGGGGCGATATGCGCGTAAGCTGTGTGAATCCGCCCCAGCCGGCCCGAGCGCGCCAACTCGAAAACGAACACGTGATTGCGCTCGCTTAGCCGTTGGGTGCAGGTCTGGTAGACCCGGCCATGCCGGCGCACCGTATCGACCACCGCGCGGCCCTCGGCGACGGTCATGCTCGACGGCTTTTCGCTGAATACGTCGTACCCCGCGCGCATCGCGTAAATCGAAGCCAGCGCGTGCCAGCGATCGCCCGTGGCGATGAGAATGGCGTCCATTTCCGGGCCATGCTCGAACATTTCAAACATGTCACGGTACGTCTGAAAGTCATTGTTGCCATAATAGGCGTCGACAACATCCTTGACCTCGTCGCGCCGTTCCTCGCGGACGTCGCACATAGCGACGGCTTGGGTATCCGGCTGATCCATACACCAATGCAGGTTATGCATGCCCCGTCCGCCCACGCCGATCGCGCCAACGCGGATGCGCTCACTTGGCGGCGCCGCGCCCGCCCGGCCCAGCGTCGACGCCGGCACAATGCTCGGCGCCGCAACGGCCGCGCCCGCCAACGCGGCGGACTTGAAAAACTGTCTCCGTGAAACTCCAGAGCTTCTCATAACATCGTTCCCTCGCTTTTGTATAGTCCACTTGCCTGGCCAGCGCCCCGCGCTTGCGCCAAGCCCTGCGGTTTATTACGGGTTACGATAGCACGCAATTCGTTCATTAACAAGAAATTCATCGCATCCGCCAAACCTGGCCGGGGATCACAGACATTATCACTCACCAAACCCAAGGAGCGTGTCGTGGTGGGGACTTCTTGACTCGGCTGGAATGGGTTCATACACTAAAAGTGTAATGTCGCTTCGGGGTGAACGCAGAGTTCAGGATCGTCGTGGCGCTGGAAGGCGATCCCAAATGGAAAGGATGTAACTATGACCAAAACACTCTCTCCAATCGTTTGCCCGCTGTTAGTTTTGGTTCTGGCGGTTGGTGTAACCCCGGCGGCCGCCGCCCCGCCGCAGACAGAATCGGGCGCCGGCTTGATCTCGACGCAGGAAGCGTTGGAAGCGGAGCAGGCCCAGTCTGATCGCGAGCTTATCGACGAAGTGCTAAACCGCGATGATGTTCGAGAGCAACTGGAGGCGCTTGGCGTAGATCCCAACGAGGTTGAGGGGCGTGTGGCCGCGCTTTCCGATGATGAGGCTGCTCAATTGGCCCGTCACCTTGAGGACCTCCCGGCCGGGGCTGGCATAGGCACGGTGCTGGTTGTGCTGTTTGCCGTGTTCGCCGTCCTACTGGCGACAGATATCCTCGGCCTGACGAACGTGTATCCGTTTACCCGTTAGCCTGGCGCTCATGTCCCGTCTAAGAGAGCAACTGACAGGAAACGCCCGTATTGCGGGCGTTTTCTTGTTGTGCGCAATGGGCGTGCTTCAGACAGGCTGCGCGACCGGGCCGCGCCTGGCCAGCCCCGCCGATATGGGCGTCGCCGAACGCGCCTGTATCGAAGGCGTTCCCTTTTATGCGCAACGCGAATACCAGTGTGGTCCCGCCGCGCTGGCGATGGCGCTCAACGCAAGCGGCGTGGACGTAAGCGCCGATGACCTGATCCCCCAAGTTTTTCTGCCCGCGCGTGAAGGCAGCATTCAACCGGAAATGCTGGCCGCCTCGCGCCGGCATAATCGGGTCAGTTTCACGCTCGACGGATCGTTCCAGTCGTTGCTGGGCGAACTAGACGCGGGGAACCCTGTGGTAGTTATGCAAAACCTGTCGCTGCCTGTCTGGCCCATGTGGCATTACGCCGTGGCCATCGGCTATGACCTTGAGGAGCGATTCATCATCTTGCATAGCGGCGAAGAGGCCAACCGCAAGGAATCTTTCCGCCGCTTCGACGCCACTTGGTCGCGCAGCGAACGCTGGAGCATGGTGACGCTGCCACCGGGCGAGTTGCCCGCCACGATCCGGCCGAACCAAGCCATGGATGCAATCAACGCCTTCGAACAGGTTAACGGAGCGGATGATGCGTTGCCCGCATGGCGCTCTGTTGTCGAGCGCTGGCCGCAGCACGCCATGGGCTGGTTTGCGTTGGGCAACGCGAAGCATGCGGCGGGCGAATCCAGCGCGGCTATTTCCGCGTTCCGTAGGGCTACCGAGCATGATCCGGGCTTGGCGGCGGCATGGCTGAATCTTGGCCTTTTGCTCGAGGAGCAGGAAAAATACGATGAGGCCCGTTCCGCTCTCGAAAAAGCCGCGTCACTGCCCAGCCAATGGCAAGATAGAGCCTGGCAGACGCTCGAGCGGTTGCCCGAATAGCGGCGAGGCGTGGGCAGGCATTTCGCCGCATACGCTTGTTTGGCATCGGACCGGGAAACCCGTATGCTTGTTATCTAAAAGAACTAGCCGTGCGTGAGTAGACGAACCGAAGAATCCACCGGAGATGGCTCCGGGGAAAGGAGAGGCATGATGCGATGGGCGGCGGTGGTAATGTTGAGCGGACTTCTAATGATGGGGGCAGGCGCCGATGAGTTGCGTGCGGCCACGTTTGACATTGACGTGACGCCGCCTATAGGCGCGCCGTTGGCGTACGATATCACGGAGGCCCACTGGGACTTGGGCTTGCGCGCGAAAGGCATTGTCTTGCTCGGCGCGGAGGAGCCGATTGTCTTGTGCGCCATCGATTGGATCGGTATTGCGAATGACAGCTACGACGCGTTCCGGGAAGCGCTGGCCGAGGCGGCGGGCACATCGCCGGACCGGGTCGCGGTGCACGCGCTGCATCAACACGATGCGCCGGCGTGCGACATGTCGGCCGAGGCATTGCTCGCCGAATACGGAATCGAGCAGGAGCGCTACAACCGCGAATTTTCGCTCGAGACCCTAGAACGGCTGCGCGAAGCGGTTGCCGACTCCTTGGAAAACACCGAGCCCGTCACGCATGTCGGAACGGCGGAAGCGGAGGTATATGAGGTCGCGTCGAATCGGCGAATCCTTGGCGAGGACGGCACGGTGCGCGCGATGCGTTTCACCGCCTGCCGCGATCCCGAGTTGCGCGCGGAGCCGGAAGGGCTCATCGATCCCATGCTGGCGCTCGTTAGCCTGTGGAACGAGGACGAGCCCATCGCCGCGTTGAGTTACTACGCCACCCATCCGCAGAGCTATTACCGCACCGGCGTGCCGAATCCGGACTTCCCGGGCGTGGCGCGATTCATGCGGCAGTTGGCTGTGCCGCAGGCGCTGCATATCCATTTCACGGGCGCCGGCGGCGATATCGGAGCGGGCAAGTACAACGATGGCTCGCCGGAGAACCGGCTCATCCTCGCAGAACGGCTGGCCGACGGCATGAAGCGGGCCTGGGAGAAGACTGAGCGAACCGCCATCACGCCAGAGGATGTGGAATGGCGCGTCGCACCGGCCGCTTTGCCGCTGGGCGATCATATGGTGGCCGAGGAATTTGAGGCGACCCTTGAAAGCGGCGATTCCGAGAACGCGACCCGCGCGGCGCGCGGATTGGCTTGGGTGCGGCGCGTTGAAGCCGGACATAACGTGGACATCACGAGCCTTGTGCTAGGGCCGGCGCAATTGCTGCATTTGCCCGCCGAATCGCTGGTGGCGTATCAGCTCGCCGCCAAGGAAATGCAGCCGGATCGGCTGATCGCCGTGGCGGCGTATGGCGAATACGGGCCCGGCTACATCGGAACGGTCGAGGCATACGAGCAAGGCGGCTATGAAACAAGCGAACGCGCCAGCAGAGTGTCGCCAGCAGTCGAGGAAGTGTTAATGGGCGCCATCGAAGCGGTCATGCTTCCGTAGCGCCGGTTTCGTCTTGTTCCAGCGCAACGGTTCGCTTACATTTGTATGCGCGTGTGCATAGCAGGCGCCACGCACGCGGACATTCAACAGGGAACCCGCCGGTAAGCGGCTGCTTCCGCTTACCGGCGGGTCTGTTATTTTTGGGTTACTTCGCGCTTCAACACGTATCAGCGCTAGCCCATGGAAAGCCCCAGCACGCGGTTGATAACGAACTGAATGTCGCGGGCATCGACTATAGGTTGGGGTTTCGCGCGTACCCTCACCCGCCTCACCTTTGTCGCCACACGATGATGTATTTGTCTTAGCGCCGCAATCGGGCGGGACCTACATGAACCCTGGCCGCTACAAGCAGCGCGATCAAAAGCAAGGCGAACAGCCCCAGCCATTGACCTGCGCCGCCGGTGGCGCTCACGCCCATCGCGCCAAGGCGCGGGCTGATATCGCGGCCCAATTGCGCCACGCCGGAGTGATTCACCCGAAATTCGAGGTACCTCTCACCGTCCTCCTCGACAATCCGCACGGAATCCGGCACAAGCCAGCCGATGACCCGTTCGCCCCTGTACCAGCCTGCTTGGTCCGGATCCTCGCTGTAGTAGTAGATATCGAGGTCATCGGGATCCTGGTCCGGCGCAATGGGCAACTGCACGGTCAACGGTTCATCAAAAACGCCCGCGGCACCGATGCGGTACACCGGCGACGCCGCACCCGCCAGCATCTCGGGCAAGGGCTCGACATGCGCGTCTTCCACCACGGCCGGCTTGATGTC
>PUMX01000016.1 GCA_003552485.1 Candidatus Hydrogenedentota bacterium | reverse complement strand
GATACGCTTGCCGTCAATCACTTTAGCGCCGGTTTTTCGTGCCATTGGCTCCCCAACCCTTAAACGTCGCCGTTCAGATGCAATGCCCGATGTGTTACCACCGCTTTGTCCACGTCTGCCCGAGCGGATTGGCGGCACGAAGCCGCCTGGCGTGAGGCGCTTCCCGCCGGCGCCGCAGACTACTCTTACCGGCCTCAGCCGTTATTCGACGAGGCCGCCTGAGCGCTGTCGCTTAGTTTTTTTGCGGATGTTGACGGCAATGCGGGGGCCGCCGCTTCGCCCGGCGGCTTCATAGTGCACTTGCCCTCAAACAGTACGCCCTCCGCAATGCTTATCCGCGGAGCGGTGATGTCGCCTACTAGCTTGGCGCTGGCCGTGACTTCGAGGCGATCCCGGGCGAACACATTGCCTTCCACGTAGCCGCTGATGACAATCTGATTGGCCACAAGATCAGCCTTGACCTGGCCGGTCTCCTGCACCACGATAGTGTCTTCCGAGTGGATAGCGCCTTTCATCTGGCCTTCGATCCGGATTGTGCCCTTGGATTGCACCTCGCCGCTGAACAGTGTGCCTTGGCCAATAATGGTCAGCGCTTTGGTGTCGCCGCCTTTCTTGCGTCCGCCATCAAGCATAGTCAATTGCCCAAGTATTTTGCGGGGTCAACGGGTTGTCCGTCGCGCCGCACTTCGTAATGGATATGAGGCCCGGTGCTACGCCCCGTGCTGCCTACAAGCCCGATGACGTCGCCGCGGTCGACTTCGTCTCCCACATTGACATGGCGCTCATGCATATGGCCATACCAAGTCTCGATTCCCTCGCCATGGTCAACTTTCACGACATGGCCCAAATACTGGTCATATTCCGAACCGACAACCACGCCGCGCCCGGTGACCTTCACATTGCTGCCATGCGGCGCCGAAAAGTCCACCCCATCATGATGGCGCACTGAGTTATTGAACGGATCGCGGCGGTAACCAAAGCCCGAACTCATTTGAGCGCGCGGATGCTTGGTGGGCCAGATCGACGGCGTGCGCGCCACCTGGTCCTGCATCTCCTCCATGCTGTGCAGCAGCTCGCGCAGGCTTTCCGTGCGCAAGTTGATTTCCTGCACAATCACATCGGCCGACGGGCGCGCCATGCCATAGGTCAACGTGGCCGGCCGCGCCATCATCTCATCAGCATCGAGTGACGCGCCGGAAAAGACGCTGGGCGCGCCGCCTTGGCCATTTGCGTTGTTGCCGTTGGTAGGCGGCGGCACGGCGGCTGTCGTTCGTGGCGGCAGGCCATGCACTTCGCGAACCTGCATCTCAAGGTCATACAGATCACTGAGATCTCGCGTAATCGCGTCATCCCGCGCTTCATACTCCGCCCGAATCTGGCGGCCCAATTCCGTTAGTTCGTCGGATGTAAGAACCGGAGCCGGCGCTCCATTATTGGGCCGGTTGGTCTGTAATTCGCGCGTAATTTCCTGCGCCTGAGCAAGCTCGTTACGAGTTATCTGGTAACGCTTGTAAAAAAACGCCGAGGCGAAGGTGAGCGCCACAAGCAATGCAACCACACACCAAATCTGCACGGAATACAGGTTGAGCGTACTGGTAGCGCCCTGACCTTGCGGAATGACCAGCAAAGTCCATTTCTTCATGAAAGGCAAACCTCCCTCCCTCACGAGGAGACAAAAGAAGAAACCACAACGCTTGCGGCATTTTCACTCTGGCTTCCGCTTCGAGTGTTCTCCCGCCGCAACCTTACCCCCAAGTGGTGCGTTGTGCGTTGAAGCCTATAATCCAGGAAACTGCGCCTGGGTTCCCTGCGGAGAGTCCAAACTATACCATGCCGGTTTTCCGATGTCAAATGGGTTATGTATCTGCAATCTACAATATATTGTCTGTACGTGTCGTCATTTCCCGAATTGAACACAATATGTGCGATTGCTTCTCTCCATTTCTTCTGTCAGCGCTGAAGATCTCCCCCACTCGCCAAGTCCCACGCATTTGCTGTGCCCGCCGCGCAATGGCGAGTCGTGGCGCCGGCTTGCGCTGGTCCTCGCCGCACACTCGCTCGATTCACCCTTGGCGCGGATCGAAGTGCGCGCCCACAGAACCAAGGATGTTGGGGGTGGTTTCCGGATTGTGGAAGTGCTTCGTGGCCGTATACGGGCCGAGTGTTATGCCGGCTTGATTGCCAGCTTAAGCAAGCTGATGCAGACTTGCATGCGTTGGTGGAAGATTGTATACTCCCTCTCAATCTTTGGAATATCCGGGTCGCAAAGGGTCTGAACCAACATGTTGCCGAACGCCACAGAGCGCCGCCTGAAGACGCGCCTTGCGGTGTGGTCCGAGTGGACCCATCGCACGGCCCTAAAGGCCGTGCTTGGTTCACGCCCCGGGGCGCCGGTTATGTAGCGAGGCAAGATTCAACAAACGCAAGCATCAAACCACGCCGCGGGTTGGACCAAGCGCCAGCCCGCGGCGTTTTTTTATTCACGGACAAACACATAGCAAAACCCGAAAGGAATTAAGACCATGATGCATCTGCTTCTGCTTACGGCGCAGGGCCGCTTACGAACGCCGGCCCTCACAGTTCCTGGCCATACGGCGAAACGAAAGCGCGGCCTGCGATGGCGCGTATGTTCCCGTTCATCAGCTTCACCTCCCCCGCAACGATCATTTTCCCGGCGCGACAGCCGGTCAGGAGCGCAAGACAATGGCCCAATTCAGAGCGGAATTCTGGGAAGTCCCGCTGGATGCATCTCATCTTGACAATATTCCAGCGGAGAAGGCGTTGTGGTTTGAGACCGAACAGGACCGTCAGCGCAGGCATGCGTTGCAGTCTTTCTTTCAGCAGGTTCTCCCCACGGTAACCGAGCTCATTGATTCCGAGTTGACGCAGCGGCAGCGCGAAGTCGTCGATCTCTACTACTTCCAGGGCAGGACCCAAGAGGACATCGCGGCAACGTTAAACCTCTCCCAGTCCACCGTGAGCCGGCATTTGTTTGGAACCGTGCGTAATGGGCGCAAAGTAGGCGGCGCCATTCCCAAGCTGCAACGGGCCGTGGAAACGCTTTCCTGCGGCCGGATCAATCGAGCGCTTGCGGATCTGCAAGCATCGTTTGCCCAATCACGATGAAGCCCCCCGTTGATAGATAGGCCGAGGCTAAAGGCCGGCCCATTGGGCTGCGTTAAAAGAGATAAGCAAAATTGCTTGAAAGCGGGGCAAGCGCATGGTAGAATCTAACTAAGTTAACTTAGTAGCCTCGATCCGAGGCGCCGTTCCTTACGACACACTCGTGCGTGGGTGACCAAGCGTGAGGGTTAGAACTGTTGGAGAAAGTTGACTCGGGGTGAGGGCTGTGTTTAAGCTTCGTGGTCAACGCTGATTCGTGGCAAAAAGCGGAGAAGGAGAAGGCCAATATGAGGAAAATCTTTGTAATTGCGGCCGCACTCGCCCTGGTAGGTTTGTGCGGTACCGCCCTTGCCCAACCGGAATGGGATCCAACCCCACGGTGGGACGATCTTTCTTGGTGGGGCGAAACGGGCGCAACGCCGGAACCCGTGCCGGATGCGACGCGCTCGGGTTATTGGTGGTGGCCCACCGACCCGGAAACCAATGTCGACGATCAGGAGCTGTGGGGTAACCGCGGTCTGGTTTATGCGCTGTATGAACCCGTAGAGGAACCGCCGCCACCACCGCCGCCACCACCGCCGCCACCGGAGGAACCCGAGCCTGAGGTGGAGCGGACGCGGCCTGAGTTCAGCAACGTCCTGTTCGACTTCGACCGGTCGGATCTGCGGCCGGAAGGCATCGAAGTCATCGAAGAGGTCATTGAAGAGCTTGAAGAATGGCCCGAGGACACGGTGGTCATCGAGGGCCACACATGTAACATCGGCACCGCCGAGTACAATATGGGGCTGGGTCAGCGCCGGGCTGATTCCGTGAGGAATTACATGGTCGAACAGGGTATTGACCCCGATCGGCTTTCCACGGTCAGCTATGGGCTGGAGCGGCCGGCTGTGCCAAATGACACACCGGCGAACCGGGCGTTGAACCGGCGCGTCGTGTTCCAGTACCAACTGGCTGACTAGCGACCCGAAAAGCGAGACCACGCACGCATAGAACCCTGGCGTCCCGGCCGGCTTGTCGGCTCGGGCGCGCCAGGGTTTTCTCGTTGAGCCATGCCGCCCTTGCGCGCGCAGCAGGCCGTCTTCGGGGCAAGCGGAAGCTGCCCGGCCGACGCGAGCGGTCTTGCCCCCCCGGTTCCCGGTCGCCTCTGTGGGTTTGCCTTCTGAGAGACTAGTGCGCTATCGTAACAACTTCCCGCTTCCGAGAAAGCGGAAATGCTGGCCGTGTCGCCCTGCGCGGTCAGCGAAACATCGAACAAGTTGATGTCATTCAGGGATGTCGGTATTTGGCCGCCATCGGGGCGCTGGCGGTGGACGAACAAGGAGAAACAAGACGATGAAATCGATACTTACCTTCGCAATCGCGGCTGTGCTGGCGGTGGGATTCGTTGTTGCCCCAGACGCGGACGCGGCCAACGATTGGCCACTCGGAACGCAAACCTACAGCTACCGGCATTTCAGCCTCTACGAAGCCATCGGGCTCACGCGCGCCCTCGGGCTCAATTACGTGGAATCCTATCCCGGGCAACGGTTGCGTCCGGATAGCGACGTTACCGTAAGCCATGAACTTGGCGAGGAAGACCGCGAAGCGCTTCTCGCCTATCTCGATGACATGGACGTAACCCTCGTCGCATTTGGCGTGATTGGCCTGAGTCCCGACGAAGACGAAACCCGTCCCATTTTCGAATTCGCCGACGCGATGGGCATCCCAATCCTGAGCGCCAATCCGCATCCCGACTCTTTCGACCTCGTGGAAGAACTGGCCGAAGAGTTTGGCGTGTATGTGGCCATTCACAACCACGGTCCCGGCGCCCGTTACGACACCGTGGACGACGTCGCGGACGCTGTCGAGGGGCGCAATGAATATATTGGCGCGTGCGTGGATACCGGCCACTTCATCCGTTCCGAAGAACCGCCTCATGAGGCCGTCGAGCGCCTGGGCGACCGGGTTATCTCGCTACATCTCAAGGACTGGACTCTCGACGGTCCCGAGACGATCGTGGGTGAAGGCGATATGGACCTTGAAGCGCTGGCCGCCGCGTTGGAAGCCATCGATTTCGAGGGCCCAATCATGCTCGAGTACGAACTAGACGTGGACAATCCCGGCCCTGGCATGGCCCGCGGTGTCGCCAACTGGCGCGCGGCCCTCGAAGCCGCGGACGCCTTATAATTATAAGCGTTTTGTATTGGCCCGCCGACAGCAATCGGGAGCTATCGGCGGGCCGATTGCTGTATGTTGGTCCAAGAAGACCATGACACGATAAGGGCTATAGGGCCAGCGGAATGCCGGAGAAGCGATTGTATATCGCAAGGCCACGACCCCGCTACGGACCTGCCCTTCCGTAACATCCACATTCAAGAATACCCGACCCCGTAACGGGCGGCCGCCGAAAATACTGGGTCCCCGCGTTTGGCTACATCAACCGAGCGCAGCGGTTCTCCGCTCACTTCGCGCCGCCAAGCCAGTCATGTGCCCTCACCAGACACTTCCTCCGTTGCCTGCGGACGCCTCTGTTGTTACCATACGCGCGCTACGGACAAGAAGGGAGCGACAATCAATGAAGGCGGGTATTATCGGCCTTGCGCGATCCGGCAAGACCACCGTGTTCAACGCCATCACAGGCTCACACGCCGCTACAGGGACCTTTGGCGTCCGTAAGGCTAACGTGGCCGTCATCAAGGCGCCAGACGAGCGCGTCGACAAGCTTGCCGCGATTTACAAGCCGAAGAAATCCGCCTACGCCGAGTTTCAATTCGTCGATGTCGCGCCCGCCGAAAGCGAGGGCGAAGAGAAGGCGTTGGACAGCGCCGCCCTCATCGAGTTGAAAAGCGCAGATGCGCTGGTCCACGTTGTGCGCGCCTTCAAGAACGAAGACGTGATGCATCCGCTGGGGCGCATCGATCCCGTGGCCGACTGCAAAGTCCTCGAAGAGGAGCTTCAGCTCACGGATCTCATCGTTATCGAGCGCCGTCTTGAACGCAAAGAGAAAGAAGGCAAGAAAGACCGCGAGTACGAATTGCTAAAGCGCTGCCAGTCGCATCTCGAATCGGGCCAGCCGCTGCGCACGCTCGAGCACTCAGCCCAGGAAGCCAAAGATTTGGCCGGCTACGGGTTCTTGTCGCTAAAACCCATGCTCATCCTCGGAAACTACGGCGAGGAGAACATCGGCGAGCCCGATCCCGCAGGCCTGCAAGCCTACGCCGCCTCACAGAATAACACCGCCATCGAATTGTGCGGCGCCATCGAGATGGAAGTGGCCTCCCTGCCCGCCGAAGACCAGCCAGCTTTCCGCCAGGATTTGGGCCTGGGAGAGGAATCAAGGCTCCGATTTATTCACTCCGCCTATGACATGCTCGGGCTGATGAGCTTTCTGACTGCGGCCGAGCCCGAAGTGCGCGCATGGACGATTCGCAAGCATACCCGCGCCGTCGAGGCCGCCGGTGTCATCCACTCCGATATTCAGCGCGGCTTTATTCGGGCCGAGGTAGTCCATTACGATGACTTCATTGCGGCTGGTTCGATGGCCAAAGCCAAAGAGGCAGGCAAGGTGCGGCTCGAGGGTAAAGACTATATCGTGCAAGATGGGGACATCATCCTCTTCCGCTTCAACGTGTAGCGGCGCCTATTCCGCGCCGTGAGGATACAGGATCACCAAGCAAAAAAACGGGCGCCGGGTCACCCGGGAGTAAACCGCGTTTATGAGCACCCCCTCTCCATTCGATCTAACGCGCTCTTCAAAGGCCGTGGAAGAACTGCTCACGCTGTGCAAACGGCGGGGGCGCGTGCTCGTCTTGATGCAAGACAACCCCGACCCCGATGCCTTGGCCAGCGCCATGGCGCTGCGCGACCTGCTCCAAGCTGAACTCGGCAAGCCCGTCGTCATCGCATACGGCGGCGTGTGCGGACGCGCCGAGAACCGAGCGATGATGGACCTCCTCAGTATCGAGGCGCACCGAATCACCCATTCCAAAGCCAGCCGGTTCGCTACCGTGCTCATGGTGGACACCCAGCCAGCGGCAGGCAACAACCTGGCCATGACGGATCAGCTTGTGGACGGCGTTATCGACCACCATACGAAAGCCCGCAAAACGGCCGGCGCCAGCCCCGCGTTTCAAGATATCAGGGCAGAGTACGGCGCCACTTCCACTATCCTCTACGAATATCTCCTTGCCGCCGAACACCAACCGTCAGACAATCTGGCCACGGCTCTGTTCTACGGCATCCAATCCGACACGCTCGACCTCGGCCGGGAAACGCTGCCCGCCGACGTAAAAGCGTTCCAGAATCTGTTTGACCAAGCCGACATTCGGAAGCTCAGCCGCATCCGGCACGCGCCGCTACCCGCGGATTACTTCGAGATGCTGCACGAAAGCCTCGAAAGTTGCGTGGTGGCGGGCAATACCGTCATCAGCGTGATTCAGAACAGCAGAAACCCAGACATTTTCGCCGAAATCGCCGACCTCATGCTACGGCTCGAAGGGATACGTTGCAGCGTATGCTACGGGCTTTACAACGAAACCATTCACCTGTCCGTGCGCACCGTCGATGCGCGAAGCAACGCCGCCGAACGCGTGACGCGCGTGGTGCGCGGCCTGGGATCGGGCGGCGGTCACCGCACCTTGGCCGGAGGCCAGATTCCCGCCGGCCCGGCCCCCGAAAACCGCCTAGCCACCGTGCATGCCCGCATTCTGCAAGTGTTCGCCCCTAACCAGCCGCCCCGCCCTTTGTTCACGGGTCCCGCGCGCCTGTAGCAGTGGCCCGGCCGCGTGCAGGCGCAGGCCAATCGAGATTACCCAAGCTCGGTAAACCCGAGGGGCCGCGCATTAGACAACGCTCATAACGAGTGGGCGAAAAAACGAGGGGTGACGGTCGGGCAACCGAGCGTCCACAAGGCGATCCCTGGCGGTTTCGTTGCGAAAGACGCCCCCCTTTACGCGGGCGCAGGGGTTGATTGCTCGAAGCTTGTTCAAACTGCTGTGAAAGCTGTGTGGGCGAGGGGCGCCCTCGCCGGTGGCGCCCCCCCTGCGGCTCAGCTCTTTTTGGATGTCTTGACTCCGAACAAACTCGGTTGCTGGCGAACCTTCCGGCTCTCGCACTTGGGGCATTTGACTTGCTTTTTGTCGTGCTCTGCTATGGTCATCTGTGCGGAGAACTCCTTCCGGCAAGCCTGACATCGGTATGAATAGGTTGGCATGGCTTAACCCTCCTGCGATAGCCGTCTGTCCGACAACCACGATCACCTCTCCCCATGGTGGCACAAAGCGAATATTTTCGCCACATCCATATACACAACAACCCCTTCAGTATTCAGCCTCTCGCGCAGAGCGGCAAGAGAAGCCGGAGCTCCGGTAATACTGCTGACCTCGCCGTCGTGCAAACACTCACTGGCGCTACCCCATCAAACGGACCGCACGTCAACGCAACCTCGCCACTGCCCCGGCCGATGATGCTTTCATGACCCACGAGTTGCTGCGCTCCCTGTTTGACGCGCTTTGTGCATGGATCCGGCGGGTTGGAAGACATCAGCGCCGACGTGGTGTTCCATGCAATTGTCAGCCGGCAGTTATTACGCAGGTTTGACGAAGGAAGAGGGGCTGGAAAGGGCGCGGCGGTTAGGCGGTTGAGGCCTTGTCCCGGTTCTGAGCCAGTGTTTCCCGTTGGCTCGAGTCTGTATGATGGCCAAAGAAGGGCTCTGTCAAAGCAATCAGACGTATGCCATTATTCGGCGCGGCGCGTGAGAAAGCGATCTGCGCGGCGCATCAGTCAACAGCTTGTCTCAGCATGCCCCAGTTACGAAGGCCTTCCAGTTTTGTGGATGCTTCTTCAGCCACGACCTCGAAACCGAACTTGCGGTAAAGCTCGACATTCTTCTCCTTCTGCGTTTCCAGGTACACGGGCATCTTCTCCGCGTCAATCTTTTCCAGCATGCCATCGAGCAGAAGCCTCGCGACGCCCTTGCCTTTTGCAGCCGGACTAACGCCAATTAGCAACAAGTAGTAGTGCGGCATTGGGGCGGATTGTTTGCGGTGTTTTTCCCTAAGGCCCTCGAAATGCATAACGCGGCCAAGAGCGTTTAGTCCGAGCTTGAACGGCGCGAATAACCAGCCGGTTCGGCACATCCCCCCACAGGTCAGCGTGGTTTTGCCCGGCGGTAGCCATAAGGCGACCCCATCATTGGCGGCTGTGCGGTAGCATTCGCCGAACAGCAGAGCGTAAGAACATATGCGCCGTATGAAGTAGCTGG
>PUMX01000001.1 GCA_003552485.1 Candidatus Hydrogenedentota bacterium | reverse complement strand
GTCATGACCGCCACGGGAAGCGCCCGGCTTATGGGGAAATTGCGCAGCATAAGCCGCCAACGGTTGCGCACGTTCAGGTAATACTTGCGGCGAAGTTTTTCGCCTTCGCCCATGGTCGCGCTGAACTTATGATAGACCACGGCCTCCGGACACGTTTGCACGGTATAGCCCGCGTTCCAGACCCGCAGACAGAGTTCGAGATCGTCCAGGTAGATCTCGTAATCCTCGGGCAGCAGCCCGGTCTTATCGAGCGCCGCCGTGCGAAAGAACGCCGCGCCGCCGGATACACCAATGACGGGCATCGTTGCATTCCAGCGCTCGTCGTCGACTCGGCCCAGTCCGCGATCCCAGCACGCGCCTACAATGGAGCACTCCAGACCGATGGAGTTGATGATCTGGCGCTCCTTGAACATGAGCATCTTCGGCGCCAGCGCGCCGGTTTGCGGCCGCGCCTCGGCCATCTCCACAAGCCTGCGCAAACAATCAGGCTCCACGGCGGTGTCATTGTTCAGCAGGAACACATAATCCGCGCCGTCTGCGATCGCTGCCTCCATGCCCCGGTTATTGCCGCCGGACCATCCGAGGTTACGCTCGCACTCAAGCACGCCAACCCGCGGATCGTGACCGAAGCTATCCCGCACAAGAGCGACAGAATCATCGGCGCTCGCGTTATCCACCAGCACGAAACGAGCATTGTCGTAGTCTTGCGCCAGCAACGAGCGATAGCACGCGTCCAGGTGTTCGCGTCCATTCCAATTGATGATAAGTACGTGAATGCGGGGTTCGGCCATCATGGCGCCGAAGTATAGCCGAAATCGGCGGCTGGTCCCAATCTTACGTGGCAATTTCGTAATACGCCGCAGCATGTCGCCGCCTTGGACAACGGCGATTCCAGAGAGGGCGCATTAGGAATCCCGGACGCCGCTAGTGTATGATATACACTGCTACGTAGATGTTGATTCTCCTCTGCGCATCGCCTTACGCTCCAAGCCGGGCGGAAGGCCCCCTGACAATCCCATGGAGTTTTGCATGAAAGCCCTCATTTTCGATTTGGACGGCGTTATTGTTGACACGGAGAGCTGTGATTGGATGACGTGGCGCGATGTTTTCCGCGAGCATGGCGCGGAGCTGCCGTATGAGAAGTGGACGGACTGGCTCGGCGTTCCATACGCGGACTGCGACTGCTGCGCAACGTTGGAGCGCTACCTAGGCCGATCCATTGACCATGAGGCGATAGCAAAAGAGGCCAAGCAACGGTATCGCGCGTTCGCGTTCTCGCAGCCGGTCATGCCGGGCGTTGTCCAGTATCTGGACACAGCCGACGAACTCGGACTGAAGACTGCGGTGGCGTCAAGTTCAACGCGAGACTGGCTCGAGGGGCATTTGAACCGGCTGGGGCTGTTGGGGCGGTTCGATGTGACCCGCTGCTTCAGTGAAGTCGAGCGCGGCAAGCCCGCGCCGGATGTGTATCTGGCGGCGCTGCACGCGCTGGGCGTGTCACCGCGAGAAGCCATTGCGCTCGAGGACAGCCCGAACGGCATCCGCGCGGCCAAAGCGGCCGGGCTGTTCTGCGTGGCCGTGCCGAACATGGCCACCAAGACGCTGGACTTCAGCGAGGCGGACTTGCGCATCGACGGGCTCATGGAAACGCCGCTGCAAACGCTTCTCGATCAGGCGCGGGAGCATCAACGAGCGGCTACAGCGTAGAGACTTGCCTTCGACCGCCACTTCCCGGCGCGGCGTGAGGCGGCGCAGCCGTATTGGCTGGGGGTGACCGCATCCAGCATTCATACGGCTTGCGCCGGGACCATCACGCCGATTTACAGATCCACTTGTTCCGATGGAGCGCTTGGGGCGCCGGAACACTGCTCTAAACCTACATCCCGCTGGGCTGGCGCCACTGCTGGCCCTTGCGCTTGTCCGATGTGTCTATCCCGGGCAAGAGCTTCTCGTAGTCTTCCAACGCGCCATCGTCCTTGCAGCATTCGATGATTCGCCGGCCGAGTTCGGACAGGTCCGGGTGATCAAAGTTCAGCAGCTCCTTCTTGAAGAAATCGCCGAGTATGCGCGCGCCCTCGTCATAGCCTTCCTTACCTACCTCGGGCTGTTCCTCGACACGCAGGAAGCCGTCAGGCAATAGGCTGCCTTCCACTTGTATGTTCTCGAGCGCATAGCCCAGAAGCGGGCATCGCGCCGGTATCAGCTGCCGGTCCCGAAAGCGGGCGGAGCCGCGCCGCGCCAGATACTCGCGGGCCACCCATTGCGGCATGAAACTCACCGCCCAGGCGCCGACGTGTTGGTTCGGCGTAAGGCTGTAGCGCACCTTGTGGCTGTCCTCCATCTGCTTGAGCAAGAGATTGGCGTGATCCACGCGGCGCCCCGAAGCGAAGGGCCAGTAGGAGCCCACGCCCTCGCTGCTCATGCCTTGGGTCTCGGTAATGCTCGGGTTCGCGTGCCCGCGCGGCGCCACGAGCCGCCACAGCCACGCTAGAGCGGGCGGCAGGATGTGCATGTAGCCGATTATCCCGTAGCTAGGGCGCTCTGCGGTGCACGGGGGCGTGCGGATGCCAAAGTTTCGCAGGTGTACTTCGACGATGCCGTCGACCACATTGGGATCAAGGCGGCGCGGCAGGATAATCCGCGGGTTGGGGCAGGGCACGCCGGGTTCGTCTTCGGTGTGTTCCCAGATCAAGCAGGTGCTGTTGGGCGCGCCATACACGTTTAGAAAAAGGATCGGCTCGCTGGAATGGATAGTCACCCGCTCCAAGTGCGGGTCGACGCCATAGTGGTCGATATGGTCAAGCCGAACGAACCAGGCTTGCTCGGCATCGCTTACGCCGAGATATCCTTCGCTTTCGTCGCCGTGTCCAACGTGACTAATGGCCATGTCGTCCGTGACGGGACAAAGCTGACACGCCTGGTTCAACACAATGAGCAATTGCTCGTCGGTTACGATATTCTGTCCAAGTAAGAGACGTCCATCCTCCTGCCGGTGCGGGTGCTGCAACATCTCGCTCTTGCCGCTGCCGCTGGCCCCCTCGTGCATGATTGTGGTGACGTTGTCGTAGGGCGTCACCACCTGCACGGTCGAACCGTGGAGGGTGGGCCAGTCCTCTTCCATGCCCAAATCAAGGAGGACGCCGTAAATGCCTTTCTTCGCGCTGGGACCGGGGTATAGGTTGTATGAAAAGATCTCATAGACCTCGTCCAGTCGATTGTGAACCACGACTTGGCGCCCGTCGAAGTGGGTGTGCCGATAGGGCGGCGCCAGATAGACCACACTGCGGACATTGAAGTCTTCAGGCACGCCGCTGGCGGGCAGCATGCCCTGCAAATCCGCGAGTCCTCCGACGAAAAAGCCCGCGTTAGCGGGAGCGATCAGCAGCGCGCCGCGGCCGCTTTCCGGGGGGAAGCCGCCCAGCATGAAGGGCATGACGACCAGCTCTTGCTTGCACAGCCATGTAAAGGTTTCGTCACGCAATTCATCAAACCCCTGGCCATACCGATCCACGTACCGCGGCTTGTCGCTGGGCTTGTCATCCGCCACCACCATGCAGTCCGGATCGCGCCGGCGCATGTAAGCTTCGGTGTAATTGATGGATAGCCCATTGCGGCAACGGACCACTGTGGCTTCATGAACATCCCCCTTGCCGGGAACTTCATAACAGACTTCGTAGCGCTCGGCTTCTGGATCGTTGCCCATCGCCAGAGCAAAGATCTCGTCGCGCGATTCCGGGAATATCAGGCCCTTTGCGTTCTCCAGAACGGCTTTTACTTGTTCGGGCAATGCAAGCCGATGCCAATTCTGGGCAAAATCCACGGTTTTCATGAGTGGTTCTCCTGGACAGTGTCCGATTATAGGTTACGGGAAAGATTGATTAGCAAGATGGACGTGCGCCGCCAGGACGCAGTTATGTTCGGGCAGCCGAACGACAAGTCCGCATCATCTGCAGACCCCACATGTTCTCGTGGCTATGCGCACACCGCTATCATAAATGGAGCGCGGTTATTGATGCCTAGTAAGAGCGCAGACTGCCAAACCATGGGGTGGCGTGTCCAATTCCCGGCAGAGGACGACAGGGGCGATTACCCCCAAAACGCCTTGACGCGCTCTATGCCACAGCTCGAACAACGGCACGGCAGACGGCTCATAGAACCTCCTACCCCGAGAAAGGCCGCCGTTTGCCGCGCGCCTTACTTATTCGCCTTCTGCGCCCATTCCATGAGTACCTTGGCCACCTCCGGGCGCGTGAACTCCTCCGGCGGAAGCTCGCCGTTACGAAGCATCTCGCGCACTTTGGTGCCGCTCAAGAACACATGGTCCTCGGCCGTGCCGGGACACGTCTTCTTCGAGGCCATCATTTTCGTCTTCTTCGAGTAGAAGGCGTGATCGAAGAACAGCGGTTCGATGCCGATTTCCTGGGGATCGAACTCGTCGAAGATGTAGTGGGCGTCGTAAGTGCCATAGTAGTCGCCGACCCCCGCATGATCCCGCCCCACGATGAAGTGGGTGCAGCCGTAGTTCTTGCGCACGATGGCGTGCATGATGGCTTCTTTCGGACCGGCGTAGCGCATATTGACTGGCATCAGGCTCAGCATGACGTGTTCAGGCGGATAGTAGTTGTCCAGCAAGACTTGGTAGCACTTCATGCGCACGTCGCCGGGAATGTCATCGCTTTTCGTCGTGCCCATGAGGGGATGAATGAGCAGGCCGTCGCACATCTCGAGGGCGCATTTCGTCAGGTATTCGTGGGCGCGGTGAATGGGGTTGCGCGTCTGGAACGCGACGACGCGTTTCCAGCCCCGTTCAGCGAAAGCGGCGCGGGTCTCCTCGGGCGTGAGGTTATGGTCTTGGAACTCGATCGCGCGCGCTTTGAGCACGTCTAACTCGCCAGCGAGATAGACCGGCCCCTGGGAAAGCGTATATGCGACGCCGGGATGGGCCTCGTCCGCCGTGCCATAAACTTTCTCCACCAATTCCGTACGATCCAAGGAAAACTTTTCGGAAAGATGCAATATAGCGGCGACGTCGCCTTGTTCGTCTTCGAGCGCCACCTCCGCGCCGAGATCGAGGGAGTCGGCGTCCTCCTGGCTCGCGGCGAGCAGAATCGGAATCGTCCACGGGAGCCCTTCGCGCAGATGCATCGTATCGATGACTTGGCGCGTCTCCTCACGGTTCATGAAACCCGTGAGCGGACTGAATATGCCTTTCCCAATATTGTCGATGTCGAATCCAGTGTAGCTGTCAACCTTGATGCGTGGCAGGCCCGTGGCCTTCTGTTTCGCCTTTTCAAGGGCCTCGCCCTGAAGTATCCGGTTGACGAGCCGCCCACCATGGGGTGCGATCTGCATTGCGTTCCTCCAACAAGTGAATTTGAATGTAACTCAGGCCTGAGTGAGCGTCTCCGCCGGACGCCTCATCGGCCGCGCCTCATCCCCCGGCGCGTATGTACACCCGCCTTTTCCCGCCAGCGGGCAATATTCCATGACTAATCTTATCGGGATTGCAAACTATATTCAAGAACTAGACAGAGTGTACCAGTATTCCCACGCGCCTAGCAACTGCGTGACCGTCGCTGATGGCGCGCAGCTCCCCAGCTCGACACGAAGGGCGCCGCCCGGCGCTTTCAGGGGAAACCCTGGCGCCGGCTCAGTCCCCCGGTTGTCCCGCCGCTTCGGGATCGATGAACCACGCGCATTGAACGAGTTGACCGGCGGGCAATTCTCCGCCCCTCACCCGCTCGAAGGCCTCGGCTTTTTCGGCGCCTTGCACGAGAAACCAGCGGCGGTCCGCGGCTTCGAGCACCGGAAAAGTGAGTGTCATGCGGCGGGTTTGAAGTTGCGGAACATCATTGAAAACGACGCATCGCTCGCGTTCGCGCAACGCAGCCGTGCCGGGAAACAGTGAGGCGGTATGTCCGTCCGCGCCCATCCCCAGTAACACGAGATCGAAAACGGGGACGCCTTCGTTGTTGCAGCGCACCTTGCTGAGCAACAGCGCCTCATAGGCTTCGTCGCCCCGTTCCTCGTCGGCGGGCATGCGGTGCGCCGTAGCTCCAGGGGCGTGGTCGAGGAGGGTTTCCTTCAACATGCGCCAGTTCGAATCCGCATGGTCCGGCGGCACGCAGCGTTCGTCCACTTGAAAAATTCGGATCCGCGGCCAGTGGATGCGCGAGCGGAATTCGCCGGCCAGTAAACTGAATAGGGCCTTGGGCGTTGAACCGCCGGACACGGCGATCGTGGCGTGGCCGATTTCGGCCAGCGTTTCGCACAACCGCACGGCCGCGGTATGCGCTGGATTCTCGCTGATATGCACCGGCCGCGCGGTCATTCGGCCTCCAACTCGCGCCAATGCCCTTCGCACACGTCGAACAGGCGCTCGGCCGCGCGAGGCCCCCAACTGCCGGAGCGGTACAACTCGGGCGGCGCCTGGCGTTGGCTGGCCTCTTCAATGGCCGCGACCAGCCGCCAGGCGGCCTCGATCTCGTCGGCCCTCGTGAACAGCGTGGAATCGCCTCGCAACGCGTCGAGAAGCAGGCGCTCGTAGGCGTCGGGTAAATCCTGGCTAAACGTGTGCCCGTAGCGGAAGTCCATGTTCACGGGCTGTATCTGGAAGTCCATGCCGGGCGGTTTGGCGTTGAACGTCAACGAGATGGCTTCGTCGGGTTGGATGCGGAACACGAGCAGATTCGCCTCGGGCGCGGTGACGCCGAGTTTTTCGAAATACTGAAACGGCGGTTGTTTGAACTGGATGGCGATTTCTGTGCCGCGCGCCTTTAGCCGTTTACCGGTCCGAATGAAGAAAGGCGCGCCGGCCCAGCGCCAGTTATCAATAGCCAGACGAAGCGCCACGTACGTCTCCGTCTGGGAATCCGGATTGACGCCTTCTTCGGAAAGATAACCCACGGCCCCGCCGCCTTCCGCGTACTGCCCGCGCGCAATCCAGCGCTCCGGGTCCAGGCGGGGGATCTGCACGGCGCGTAATGTTTTCACCTTCTCGTCGCGGATGTCCTTCGCGCCGAATTCGACTGGCGGCTCCATAGCTACAAGGCACATAAGCTGGAGCGCGTGATTCTGCACCACGTCGCGCAGCGCGCCGGTAGCATCGTAGAATTCTCCTCGTCCCTCGACGCCCAGCGTTTCCGCCACAGTAATCTGCACGTGATCCACGTATTTCTGGTTAAAAAGCGGCTCGAATATCGCATTTCCGAAGCGGAACGCAAAGATATTTTGCACCGTTTCCTTACCAAGATAGTGGTCAATTCGAAAGATTTGGTCTTCCGTGAGGACCCGGCTAACCCGATCATTCAACTCAAGCGCGGATTCGAGGTCCTGGCCGAAAGGTTTCTCGACCACTACGCGGCTCCAGTTATCGGCGTCCTCATCGCAGATCAGGCCGGCGGCCCCGAGTTCCTCAATTATCGGCGCAAAAAACTCCGAACCCGTGGCGAGGTAGAACAGCCGGTTATGCGGAAAGCCGGTCTTTTCTTCAATCTCGGTCAGGCGCTGTGCAAGGCTGGAGAGATCCAGAGATTCACTGAAGTTGACACGGTGGTAGTGCAAATTCGAGACAAAGGGTTGACAGGCGTCATCGCTCCCGTGGCCGGTACGGGAATGGACCTTGAGGGCTTCGCACATTTCGGCGCGGAAGTCGTTGTCGCTCTTATCGCGCCGCGCTACGCCGACCACATTAATCCGGTTGGGCAGAAACCCTGCCTCCCACAAGTTGTAGACGGCGGGGATCAGCTTCCGCCCGGCGAGGTCGCCCGTGGCGCCAAAAATGACGATTGTGCCCATATTCTCCGGCGCAATCTGGAAATCAGCGCGATCAGGGCGGGGCGTGTCCTCGCGAAACGCGGCGGTAGGGTGAGAGGTCATGACGCCCGTCCTTTCATGGAAGAAGTTTTCAAGTCGCACAGCCCCGCGCTGACGTGGTTGCGGCCCCGCCCTGGGACGGCGCCCTCGGAATGACCGACAGCCGGCAGCGCGGACTCGCTTGCCGCCGCGCCAGGACCGCGGCAAGCCTAGCGAGCGAGGGCGGCCCGTTTTTCGAGCAGACGTTCGTACTGGCGGATGCGCCTGTCGAAAAAGGTCATGAGCGTCTCGTGCAACTCCAGATTGGCCGCGGCGATCATCGACTGGTGGTTGCTCTCGGAGCTGTCGAGCATGAGCACGTCATCGAACCGTTCGCCGTAGGCGTCAGTGATCACACAACCGGCCTCTTCGGCAATGAGCAGCGAAGCCGCCAAATCGTAGGGGGCAATGCCAAGCGTAATGCCGCGCCCCGCGTTGATAAACTGATCGCGCACGGCGTCAGGAATATCGCGCAGGAAACGGTTGGCGAAGTCTACGCAGGCGTCCAACTGATTCGTCAACAGGCGGGTCAGACTGAACGAGGTGCTGTTGCAGGCGAAGAAACCGCCCTTGAGGCTGGTCAGGTCGATCAGCTTGGCCGCCGTCGGGAAAATCAATTCAGCTGGCCGCGCCGGCGCCGTCATGGTCCAAGACATGCGCTCGAGATCAGTGTTGGCCGACAAGCGCGGCTTCTGCGCCGTGGACTTGACCCCATGCACGCGGGCGCCTTTACCCCGCTCCGCATAGAACCAGCGCGGCCCCATGATCTCCATGACGCAAGCATTGTCAACGTCGCTCATCCGCGGCCGCTCGATCACGCGGGTGGCCGCAATAGACACTACACAGCTCTCAAAACCGCTCATCGCGGCGCGAGTTCCATCGACGGGATCGATGATAAGCAAGTGTTCCGGCGCACCGCTGGTGAAAGTGGCGTAGCCCGCGTCTTCGGAATAGTACGCCACGGGTTTGCGGGCCGAACGCAGATAACTGAGCAACGCCTTTTCCGCGACTTGGTCCACTTTGAAGGTCGAATCGCCGCTCGAGGCCGAGCCGATCACCTCACGCCCCTTCGCTTCGCGCACGTAAGGTTGCACTGCTTCACGAATGTGCGAGGCAAGTTCGGCCATGAAGGAGCGCGGCAACATCTTGGACTTGCCCGGCCGGGACGATGCGGGCCGGGCAGGTGCGGCCGTATTCGAGGACTTCGACTGACTGGCCTTCACCCCCGCGGCTTTCGCGGTGCTGTTGGCGGTAGTTTTGCGTGTGCGCTTTTCTGCGGTATGCGATTCGTTGGCCCCGGTGGACGGCTTCTTTGACCCGCTTCCGCTATCTGTCTTCTCTTGGTTTCTTGTTTTGCTTTGCGTCATATTCACCTCGCCTGGACGGTGGTGACCAGCAGTTCTACTCAACAGTGACTTGCGGCGGCGCTACGAAATCGAGAAACCGCTCGCGCACTTTACCCCGGGCCGCGTCTCCTTTGTGGACAAAAACGCGGTAGCGCCAAGCGCGCCTTACGCCTTTCTCGAATACCATGTCACCTTTGATCTTCGCTTCGGGACGATAGTCCTTCCAGCCAAAACAGTTAGCGGCCATCAAACCATAATTCCGAACATGCCACTGCGTGGGATATCGGGGGTTGGTTTCATAAT
>PUMX01000039.1 GCA_003552485.1 Candidatus Hydrogenedentota bacterium | reverse complement strand
TGGATAGCCCGCCTGCTGGTGCGCGGGGATCACATCGCGATGGCCAACATTCTGGCGGAGAGGCGTATCGTACCCGAATTCATCCAACACGAGGCTACGGTGGACAACATTTTGCCCGAAGCGCTCGCGTTAATTGAGGATGGTCCCCGGCGGGACGCGGTGCTCGCCGGGTATCAACGGCTGCGGGAACGCCTTGGTGAGGCGGGGGCGTCTCAGAAGGCGGCGGAAGCGGTTTTGTCTGTGGCGCAAAGGTAAAGAGCATGGCTGAACGATTCTACATACTCGACGGTTCGGCGTTCGCCTACCGTTCGTATCACGCCATTCGCAATCTCACCAACTCCGAAGGCAAATCGACCAACGCCGTCTATGGATTTACCCGGATCCTCATTAAACTGCTCCGCGAACAAGATCCTGCTTACATTGTGGCGGCTTTTGACGCGCCCGGCAAAACGTTCCGCGAGGAGCTTTATCCCGAGTATAAGGCCACGCGCGACGCCATGCCCGAGGATCTCGTCGAGCAATTGCCGCTTATTGACGAAGTGCTCGAGGTGTTTAACATTCCCGTGCTAAGGGTCGAGGGCGTGGAAGCCGATGATGTGATTGGCACGCTGGCGCGTCAGGCGGCCGAACAAGGCATGGAGGTGGTCATCGTTACGGGCGACAAGGACATGCTCCAGCTCGTGACAGATTCCGTGAAGGTGTTCGATCCCTATAAGAGCGGCAGCGGTATGTGGTACAGCGCCGAAGAAGTCGTGGAGCGCTACGGCGTGCCGCCGGAACGCCTCATCGACGCTATGGCGCTAATTGGCGATAGCTCGGACAACGTGCCCGGCGTGACGGGTATTGGGGAAAAAACGGCGCGCTCGCTACTCACCCGCTTCGAGTCCCTTGATGGTATCTATGAGAATATTCAGGAGCTGAAAGGGAAGCAGCGCGAGCGTCTTGAAAGCGAGAAAGACAAAGCCTACCTGAGCCGTAAGCTGGTGGCCATTGACACCGCGGTAGAAGTCGAGTGGTCTTTCGACGATTGCCGGCGCGAAGCAGTGGACCCCGCTAAGGCGGCGGCCGTGCTTCAGAAACTTGAGTTTCACTCTTTGGTGGACGAACTTGCGCCGGATGCGCGGAAGCCCGACCCTTCAGACTATCAGCTGGTGCTTGACGAAGCGGCGCTGAACGAACTCGTCGCCCGCCTCCGCGACAATGGCGCGTTCGCCATTGACACGGAAACGACGTCGGTCCATCCGATGCGCGCCAAGCTGGTGGGCATATCAGTGAGCGCCGAAGAAGGCGCGGCGTTCTATATCCCCGTGGGGCATGCGCCCGAGGCTATGGTGATTCCCAACGAACAGGGGGAAGAAAGGCCCGTGGACGGGCTTACGCTTGAGACGGTCAAGCAGCGCCTGGGGCCGTTGCTGGCCGATGCCGGGGTGGCCAAGTCGGGCCACAACATCAAGTACGACTTGGTCGTGCTCGAACGCGCGGGGCTGCCGTTGACGGGAATCGGCATGGACACCATGGTTGGATCCTATTTGACAGACGCGTCACGGGTGCGGCATAATTTAACTGAAGTTAGCCTCCACTACCTCAACAGGAAGATGATTCCCCTTGCCGACGTGATTGGCAAGGGATCCAAGGCAGTCACCTTCGACAAAGTCCCCTTGACGCAGGCGTGCGCGTATGCGTGTGAGGACGCGGACGTTACATGGCGCCTGACCCGGATCTTCCACGAGCGGCTCCGTGAAGGCGGGGTCGAGCGACTGTATCATGAGGTGGAGTTACCCCTCATCTACGTGCTCGCGCGAATGGAGATGACGGGTATTGCGATCGACTTGGGGGTCTTTGAAGAGCTTCAGCGCGAGATTGAAGCCCGTCTGAAGGTGCTTGAAGAGACGATCCATGACCAGGCGGGCGAGCCTTTTCAGATAAACTCACCCAAGCAGCTCCAAGGTATACTGTTTGACAAGTTGGGGCTTAGGCCTATTCGACGGACCAAGACGGGCTACTCGACGGATGTTGATGTTCTGGAAGAGTTGGCGCGCGAGCATCCCCTACCGGAAGCGGTTCTGGAGTACCGCATGCTCGACAAACTCCGCGGAACCTATGTCGAGGCGCTGCCCCGGTTGGTTCATCCCGAGACAGGCCGCATTCACACGTCCTTCAATCAGGCCGTGGCGGCCACGGGCCGGCTTTCCAGCAGCGACCCCAATCTGCAAAACATTCCGATACGCACCGAGTTTGGCCGCCGGATCCGGCGGGGTTTTGTGCCAAGCGAGGCCGGGCGCCGGTTCGTTTCGGCGGACTACTCACAGATTGAGTTACGGGTGCTGGCCCATTTGTCGGGAGATGAACGGCTGAAGGAAGCGTTTTTGCAAGGCCGTGACATTCATTTGGACACGGCGGCGCGCGTATTCAAGGTCGCGCCGGATGAGGTGACCTCCGAGATGCGGCGTCAAGCCAAAGCGGTCAACTTTGGGGTCGTTTACGGCATCAGTCCCTACGGATTGGCTCGTAATCTCCGCATAACGTCGGGCGAAGCGAGCCGGTTTATCGAGCAATACTTCGCGCAATATCCCGGCGTGAAGCAATGGCTCACGCAGACAGTTGAAGAAGCGCGTGAACGCGGCTATGTCACCACTCTCTTGGGCCGGCGCCGTTATGTGCCTGAATTGACCAGCTCCAATACCAACATCCGCTCTGCCGCGGAGCGCGCTGCAATTAACACCCCCGTTCAAGGCAGCGCGGCGGATATCATCAAGCTTGCCATGTTACGTCTCGATGAAGCGCTGGCCGGATCCAACGCTCACATGTTGTTACAGGTGCATGATGAGTTGCTGGTCGAAGCGCCGGAAGACGAAGCTGCGGGGGTGGGGGAAATTATGAGAAAGACTATGGGCGGCGCCATGCAATTGAGTGTGCCTCTGGAAACGGAGGTAGGCGTTGGAAGCAACTGGGAACAGATTCACTAGGGACGGCGAGCGATTCACCGGTCCTGTGAGAGTGAAGGTACACCATCGGATGGAAATATCTGAGAGGACGATTAATGCCTGAGAGAACAACTGGCGATAAGAACCAGAGCAGGGGCAGGAATTCGGCCCGGTCCGGTCGTAAGAGCGGACCGAACAACCGTAATCATCAGCGTGGGAGCCGCGAGAATCCGTCGAAGGGCAGCAAGACGGCCGAGGTGCAAAAGTCCAGCGGCGATTCGGCGGGGACTCTGCCGACGCAAGAAGGCGCCGAGGTCTCGATCGGCGATCTTAAGCGGATGAGTATGCCCGAGTTGACCGAGATGGCCCGCCAGCTCAACGTCGAAAACTACAGCGGGCTCAAGAAGCAGGATATGATTTTCCGCATCCTGCAGATGAGCATTGAGAAGGCCGGCGCTGTTTACGGGGAAGGCACGCTCGAAATCTTGCCGGATGGGTTCGGTTTTCTGCGTTCGGGCGATTATTCGTATTTGCCTGGGCCGGACGACATCTATGTCTCCCCCTCTCAGATACGCAAGTTCGGCCTGCGTACGGGTGACACCGTCCAAGGCCATGTCCGCCCACCCAAAGAAGGTGAACGCTACTTCGCGTTGCTCAAGGTTGAGGCGGTCAACCACGAAAGCCCGGATGTCGCGCGTGAACGAATCCTCTTCGACAACCTCACACCCTTGCACCCCGATGAGCGGTTGCACCTCGAGAATGAGCCCAAAGAAATCGCCATGCGGATGATGGATCTGCTGACGCCAATCGGCAAGGGCCAGCGTGGGCTTATTGTTGCGGCGCCCTTTACCGGCAAGACCGTGCTGTTGCAGAAGATCGCCAACACCGTTTGCACCAATCATCCGGAATCAACGGTCATTGTGTTGCTCATCGACGAGCGACCGGAGGAGGTAACGGACATGGCCCGCTCCGTTAAGGGCGAGGTCATAGCCTCCACTTTCGATGAACCGCCTGAACGCCACGTGCAGGTGGCCGAGATGGTGCTGGAGAAAGCCAAGCGCCTGGTCGAACATAAGAAAGATGTGATCATCCTGCTGGACTCGATTACCCGGCTTGCTCGCGCATACAACGTGATTGTGCCCGCTAGCGGCAAGGTGTTGTCCGGCGGCGTGGACGCCAACGCGCTGCAGCGGCCTAAGCGTTTCTTCGGCGCAGCCCGTAACCTCGAGGAAGGCGGCAGCCTGACTATCCTCGCCACGGCGCTTGTCGAGACGGGCAGCCGCATGGACGATGTTATCTTCGAGGAGTTCAAAGGGACGGGCAACATGGAGCTTCACCTTGATCGCCGCCTGATGGAGAAACGCATCTTCCCGGCCATCGATGTGCAGAAGTCACGCACCCGCAAAGAAGAGCTGCTCGTGTCGGAGGAAGAGCTTCAGCGCATCTGGCTGCTATTGAAGATCCTCAGTCCACTCAGCTCCACCGAAGCTAACGAGTTGCTCGTGGAAAAGATGAAGAAGACCAAGAGCAACGCCGAGTTTCTGGCTATGATGCAGAAGATGTAGACGCGGCGCCATCGTTGGTTTGTCGCAGACCGACATTGCCGGGGTGGGCCTGTGGAGGGGCGCCGCCCCGACTTGTTCTTGCGCGGCAAGACCCCAATACAAAACGCGAAGGGGGCTACGCCGGTTGGTCGAAGCCGTACAGCCGCGCGGGCTGCGTAATCGCTCTCTTTTGCCCCATCTATCGAAATCCTTCTTTGAAGTTGTCCGGTTTGCCTGGCGCCATTTTGCCACGTAGAATGAATTGACAGGCTGTGGCGGGGTTGTGCGCCTCGAGGATCAAGACCCGCGCAACGCGGAGAAAGGACACACGCCATGTATACAAGAATAACGCGCCGTGAACTGCTCGGAACCTCGCTGGGAACGGCTGCGGGGTTAGGCCTGAGCGCCTTGCCTGGATCGGGCCGGAGTGTTTCCGCCGCAGAGCCGGCGGCGCCATCCGCGAAGACCATGATCAAGCGCAATCTCGGCCGGACAGGCCACCAGGTCGGCTTGTTTAGCTTGGGCGGCGAATCGACAGTCGAGCTTGAGGATAGAAAAGAGGAAGCCGTTCAGATAGTTCAGCGGGCGCTGGACCGGGGCGTGAACTACATCGACACCGCGCACATCTACGGTGGCGGGGGCAGCGAGAAGAATATTGGCGAAGCCATCGAGGGCCGTCGCGACGAGGTATTTCTGGCCACGAAGACCCGCGATCGCGGCTATGATGGCACCATGTATCAGTTTGAGACAAGTCTCGAACGTTTACGCACGGATCACATCGATCTGTATCAGCTTCACAACATGCGTCACGAACAGGATCTCGAGGAAGCGTTCGCCGACGATGGCGCCTTGAAAGCGATGGAACGGTTGCGCGATGAGGGTGTGGTGCGCTTTCTGGGCATTACCGGGCACCGGGATCCCGATATCCTGCTCAAGGGTATCCGTGACTATGACTTCGACTGTATCTTGCTGACCATGAATCCGGCCGATCGGCATTACCGGCCATTTCAGGACGAACTCTTGCAGACGGCGGTCGAGAAGAACATGGGCATTATCGCCATGAAGACGACAGCCCGTGGCGACATCTTTCACGACGAGGGCGTGACCTCCATGAAGCAGGTGCTTGATTATGTCTGGTCATTGCCGGTGAGCACCGCGATCGTAGGCATTACCGAAGTCGGCCAAGTCGAAGAAAACGCGGACCTTGCCTGTGAGTTCGCGCCGTTGTCCGAGCGCCAGTTTGCCGAACTCAGCGATCTCACGGAGATGTATGAGGAGGACGCCAACTTCTTCAAGTATCACTGGTAGCTGGGCAGCGATCCCCCTTTCATTTCGAGCGGGTTCTGTGTTGCGGCGCGGCTTCCTACTGGAAGCGGCCGCAACGCAGGCGCACGGTGAGAGGGCCGCTTGCAGCCTTCGGGATTCGGCGGGGAGCTGATTTTCCTGCTTTTTCTCCGTGACGGGCTCTGCTATAATCGCCGCCTTTGTCTGACTTGCAACCAGTGTGTGCGGTAGGGCTTGAAGTCATGGAGCGGCGACACAACGAAAGGAATACACGGCGATGCCGGTGAAATACCATTGCTTGCGATGCGGTAAGCGCTACGTGGAATGGGGCGCGGAGAAACTCGGTTTCAAATGCCCGGACTGTGAGGGCGAGGAACTCGTGCGTATTGGCGGCGCGGAAGACAAGGGTGTGCGAAAGACTTCGTTGAAACGCACAGCCAAGAAGAGCGCTGAAGCTTCTGGAGCCGTCGACGAAGACGAGGCCCTTGTGCCGGATACGGGCGCCCTCGAGGAGAGTGACGCGGACGAGGCCGAGGATGAAGATGAAGCCGCTGAAGGCCAGGAAGAGGGGGCGTATGATCGCTCCGACGCTAAACTGTTGCTGAGTGATAACGACGATTCCAGCGATGTGAGCATCGATGTCTCTGATGGTCTGCCTTTTGGCGAGGTAAGCCCCGGGCTCGGCGATGATTCGTCGCTGGGTGAAGGCGAGGATGTCGGCGATTGGAAGGGGTGATGTTGGTTCTTTGGTGGTCGCGTTCTGTGACGCTGCCGCAGGCTCACGCTGGTAACGCGACGTCGAACCGGTGACAATTCGAAACTATGGAAAATGTAAAGGGGTCCAATGCTGAGCCGTGCTTCCTACTAGCGTCCGCCGACGAAGCCGCAGCGGTCCCTATTGAAGCCGCGCTCGCTGCGGCGGGCGCGGGTGTGGTCCGGGCGTGGGATGGAGAGCAAGCATTGCGGCGCGCAGTCGAACTGACGCCGGCGGCCATCTTACTCGACCGTTACCTGCCCGTTATTGATGGGTTGGCTGTGGCCGCGGAACTCAGAGCGGATCCCCGAATTCCGGCGGCCACGCCCATTGTGTTGTTGTCATCAGAACCGTTGGAGGCTCGACAACGGGATAAAGCCGGCGTGACCGCCGTATTCCCCAAAAGTGCTTCGGCGCCTGACTGGCGCGAGTTTTTCGGGGCCGTGTTGGCCGGTAAGAACGAGCGCACGTGAGACGCCCCCCGCGGCGCTGGGTCCATTCCTTAGCCTTCCATATGGCCGTCGCCAAATGGTGTCAGCGTGGTTCTGTGACCGTTCAGCTGGCGTGATGGTAGAACACGGCTCCAGACGGCAACTTCGGGAACAGGTAAGTGGACTTTTGCGGCATGAATTCCCGGGCGTCGGCGCACGCCTTGATCTGCTGCGGCGAGGTGGCTTTCAGCAGGAACGCCGCCTCCTTCTCTCCGGACTTGACCAAGTCCAGGGTCTTCCCGGGATCGGGTTCATAGACGAATTCCGTGCCTTCCGGCACCCCCATAATCCTTTCGAGAATCCCCCGGTGCAGCACTGAAACATCGAGATCGCGCCATGCCGGCCCGTGGTCGTCGCCGAGCAGCTCCGTGCGGTCGATGTCTCGCAGCTTCAGCAGGTAGCGCCCGGCATCGCGGTGCGCCAAGCCAATGACGCAGCCGCTGGCGGATTGCACTTGCTGCGCGAGATCTTCATCTGTCGGAGATACCTCGAACCATTGCTCGAGCTTGTTTAAGAGCGTCGAGACCTCGGCGCCGTCCGGCAGATTCAGCGCACGGTGAGCGGGAAATACGACGAATCCCGGGTCTTCCATGGGAACAAGGCCCATGAGGAAGTAGTCATAGGGTTGGAGCCCTTCGGGCTTCTCCTGTTCGCGCATTTCATCGCGATAGACGCAGGCTGTCTTGAAGCGGTGGTGCCCGTCAGCGATATACAGGGTCTTGTCCTCAAAAAACCGGCTCACCTCCGGGTCTCCGGGAACGCGCCACAGACGCATGTGAGCGCCGTCGATGGTCGTTGCCGAGACGTCGGGTTCGCGCGTGTCCATGGGGGCGTAGAAGTCCCGCAGACGGTTCTCCGGATCCGCATAGGTGCAAAACACCGCCCCAAAGTTAGCCTTACACGTCTTCGTAAGGGCGAGGCGATCTTCAATCTTGTGACGGAACGTCTGCTCATGCCCGAGAATCGTTTCTTCCCCGGGTTCGGGAACTTTGGCGATGTTAAAGAAACCGCGGCGCGTATGCCGGCGGCCCTGCTGGTCCTCAAACTGTTGCTCGAGCAGATAAAATGACTCCTCGTCATCTTGGCGCAGCACGCCCTCGCGCAGCCACGCGGCGAGCAATTCGGCGGCATGGGCGTACTTGTCCTTGCCCCCTTCTTCGCTGGGGAGGATGAGGTGCGTGTAGTTGTATGGGCTCTTGCTATGCAACAACTCCCGTTCTTCCGGGCTGATTACATCGAAAGGGGGGGTGATGACATCATCGTAGGAACCGACTTGGGACGGATTGTAACGTATGCCTTGAAAGGGTTTGATTCCAGCCATGATAATTGTGGATCTCCCGTGGTTGTCTTTCGTGATCGATGGGTAAAGAAGTGAATGCGTGCCCGCTTATGAAGATAGACGGGTTAGTGTGGACGCCCGCCGCCGATATGCCGGCGCCGGGTCCCCATTGCCGGCCCAAGGAATCTGACAGGGGCCGCGACACTGCTGCGGCGTCCGCGTTACAGGGCTGTTTTTCAGTGTACGGAATTCTGTTTTATATTTCAATGAGTACAAGGCTATCTAGGCTAGAGCACTACATCAGTACGACGCTGATAGGGGGGGGATCCCGTTGTTAGCGGCCCCGTGATCTGTTGACAACGCAAGATGGGGGTGCTAGCCTCACTTGGACGCCACGGCCGGATGTTCGCGGCCGTGGGCTACAATGCACAATCACACATGGGGGATGGCCGCCGCGCGATGATCACCAGGCGTTTTCTGTTGTTGTTCGCCGCCGAGGTTTTGGTATTGGCTGTGGTATGCATCCTGGCGTGGCGTATTCATATCGCGGGATTCCCCGCCGGTCGCCTCGCCGTGTGGGCGCTCATAGGCTACATTCTGATTCGGGCGCTGCATGTCTTGGGTGAGTTCATTCTATCCTTTCTTTGGCGTACGCCGCGCAGCGAAGAGAACCGGCTGGGTTTTGTTGGTTTTGTCCACATGATTCTCACGGAAATCGGCGCTTGCCTGATGATCATCCTTATGCTGCGCCCATTCGGCCGCTTTTTTGTAGCGTGGCGCCGTCCCTTTATCATTCGAGCCGGCCAACGCCCTGTCCTGCTCATCCACGGCTACGCCGCCAACAGCGGCGTGTGGACGCCCATGATCCAGTATTTGCTGCGCCGCGGTTTGACGAACCTTTTCACCATCGACCTGGAGCCCCGTTTCGGCGATATCGACGACTACGCCCGGCAGTTGGCCGCCCGCGTCACGCGCATCTGTAATACGACCCGCGCGGATAAGGTCATCCTTGTCGCTCACAGCATGGGAGGGTTGGTGGCGCGGGCATATATCGAGCAATTTGGCGGCGCCCATCGGGTGGCCAAGCTTATCTGCATTGGCACGCCGCACCACGGTACGGTTATGGCGCGGCTTGCTCCTGGCGTTAACGCGAGCCAGATGCGTATAGGATCGGCGTGGCTTGGAGATATGAATCGCGACGAAAACTACCGCAACGAAACTCCTTATGTTTCCATATACAGTTGCCACGATAATGTCGTGTTTCCTCAGAACAGCGCGGAATTTGGTAAGGCCCGCAACTTGGAAGTCGTTGGCCGCGGACACTACACGCTGCTTATGTCCCGGGAGGTTGGACGTCTGCTTTACCGGGAGATTAGCGTCGCGTAGCCGCCATGCGATACGGACGAACTCCCCGCGCCGCTCAGGGGGCTTACGGGCGGCGCGTGCGCGCGGAGCTGAAGGCCTTATTCACAAGCAGACCGTTTTCGAAGGTCACGACGAGCTTGGCGGGGCTCGCCGGCTGTTCGGGGACGTGCGCCACAAGGACACCGTTAACCGTCTTCGGCGTCGCCGTTTCACCCTCGGTTTGTCCGGCAATGATCACGTCAAGTCTTGGCGCAGAGCTGGCCAGTTCAGCGGCCGCCTGTGGGGTGAGATTGGTCAATGCGATGCAGGCGTCGTGTTTGTCCGCCAGATGTTCATAGGCTTGAGCTGTGCGAATGGGGTCGGTTACCGCGCGCCGGCTTTCGGCGGGGCCGGGTGCGGTCAAACCCAACACGGCGATGGTGTGGCCTTCGCGCGTTTCAAGCACGGTATAGGGCGTCACAGGGCGGCCGCCCGAAGCGTTTTCGATGTTCGCGCCGAGCAAGGCGAACGTCGCCTGTTCAAACGCGTCTCCGTTCTCCGTGTCTATGTGGGCAAGGTCGGCGGGGGTGATGGCGAACAGGCTATAGCCGAGTTCGTTCATGGCTTCAACTGTGGAGGCGGCGTCTCCCGAATTTGGGATCACGCCACCGGCGCTCAGGAGGAAAACGTCGCCGTGTTGTTCTTTGGCGGCGTCGATGGTGGCTCCCAGGGTTTCGCGGCGGCTGGATTCGAGAGGCGAACCGCTATAAAGTAGGAACACGGCTTCCGTATGGCCGGGTTCAGCGCTGGCGGCGCCGGTGACCAGATGAAGACTTAATCCCGTCATGGGCCGGTTATCGTAGGTTTCGATCTGGCCCTGTACGTAGGCGCGCGGACCGGTTTCACCGAACTGCGCCTTGTGCGCGCATCCTATCGACCAAAGCGCGAGCGCGGCCAGCGCGATTATTCCGGCCGTTCGGATGGGGTTCATGGGTGTTCCGTCGCTATTCCCGTCAACAACTGGGAGATCCGCTCAGATACTTTACTACGGTATTATGCCACATGGTTTGCGTCGGCGCTAAGCGCGCCGCCGCGGCACAATTGCGGCGCTGTTCCTATAGTGCATTGCTCAATGGTTAACGTTATACTTTTAGCCATTTGCGAGCGAAATACAACAGGGAGAGCCATGTTTCAGGACTACAAGATCGCCTATCTGCGGGATCACGTCGGGGTGCGGGAGGCCCAGCGCCTGAGTTTCTTACGCCAGAGCGTGGCCTTCATTCTTTCGCAATCGGCGCGGCAAATTCCTCATGCGGCCGTGGTGAATGAGTTTGATGTCACCCCGCTGGTGGAATACGCGCAGAGTGCCCGCGATGCGGAAACCAAGGGCGAAAAACTGGATCATAATAGCCTGTTGAAGCGGGCCCTCCGCCGCAATTTCTCGGCGTTTTTCATCAAGTGTATAGGCCATGCGTTGTATCACGTGCCTAGCGTCAACGGTTTTTTCGATTACAGCCCGTGGCGCAACGGCGGGACGATGTACGTGGCCGATGATATCAATCTCAGCTTCACGGTTCACACGAATCATGGCGTTATCAAACCCATTATTCGAAATCCGCATCAAAAGACGCTTGAGCAGGTGGCCCAAGAGATGCGCGATCTGAGCCGCCGTGCGCGGCGGACCGACCCCGACGAGTTGTACTACCGCGCCGCCAAGCAGTACGTGGGTTACGCGTTGAAAGAATTGAATCTAGGCAGTCTCCAGGCGTTCTGGATCCTGTTGCGCGCGATGTTGACCAGGCGGCGCCATGCTAAACCCTCGTTGCAAGATGTGCCTGAGGAAAAACGGCTGCAAGTAGAGGACATCCTTGGGGCCACCTGTACCGTAGCAAACATTGGCATGATGTTGTCCGGCCATCAGACCGTTACCGTGATCATCCCGCCCGAGGTATTCATGTTGGGCATCGGCAACTTGCATATGGGGCCTCGAGTCGTGGACGGCGAGGTTGTTCCGCGTTATGTGATTACGATGGTGGGCACGCTTGATCATCGCGCGTTTGATGGCGGTGAAGTGTTTCCCTTGGCGCAGCATATTCAGCGGTATATTGACAAGCCTGGGTTGCTTTACGAGTGGCGTCCCGGGGATCCCGTCTGAACAGGCCAGTTGGCAAGCGCAGCATGGCTTCGTAGCCTAGACTGCTCGCAATCGTGTATGCTCAGGGTGCGACTGATGGTTCCGGGTGCAGCCCGGCCAGTCAGCGCGTAAGGGGACGTCGTTTAATCCACAAGACGCAACGCAGGAATAGCTATCATATGTCTATGCTAGAGGTTTTTATCGACGAATCGCGGGAGCCGTATTTCCCATTGGGATTCCCTCTGTCGCGGAGTGCGTGCGAGAGATTTGGCGTGCCCGAGTTGTTGGCGCAGATGCAACGGTCCGGCAATCGTAGTTTGACAAACGCTATACGCCAATTCGCGGCGCAACTGAACACACAGTATCCCCAGGAGCGCCCCGGCGTCTCGCCGGTCCACGCGAGCACCCTCCTGGCCGCGGGGCTGCTTGGGGACGTATATCGTCACGTGATGCTCTATTACGGGCTCGAACAATGCCGCGGCGTGTTTGAGCAGATACTGACGCAGATTCGTGCAACGCACGGGTTGAGGATGGTGGATCGGCCTATTCGCGTCTTCGTGCATTTGTTTCCGCCTGCCTCTATCTTGCAGGGGCGCATGACTGAGGAGCGCTTTCTCAGTGAATGGACCCAAGGATGGCCGCAGGAATCTCGAATAGGCGCTGAGATGCTGTTGCTCTGGTTGGCCAGGGAAAACCCGGCCATGGCGTCGTTCAGCTACCTCTTTGACGATACGGAACTGGCGCGAGAAGCGCCCTACCGGGAATTGGTCGAGGAGTTGCGGTCCCGGTTGCGCGAGCAGCCGCCCGTCGATCCTTTTGGCATGGACCTCGTCGAACTCCTGCGCTCGCCGGTTGTCCATGCGCCGGACTCCGTCGAAGACCAGTTGCAGTACGTGCTTGACCACTGGGCCGCGATACTGCCGCAGTCATTGTTGAAGCGCCTGCTCGTGGGCCGCGACATCATCCGGGAGGAATCCCTTGTGCGGGGGCTTGGGCGCGGAGAAAACCTGGTCCCGCGTTTTCGTGGAGGGAAGACGGAAGGGCTCGACGATTACCCTGAACCCGAACAGTTTACGCCAGACGCTGATTGGATGGCCAACGTGGTGCTCATCGCCAAGTCGGCCTATGTGTGGTTGGACCAGCTCTCGAAGAAGTATCAGCGGTCCATCCGCCGGCTCGACGAAATCCCCGATGAAGAGCTTGATGAATTGGCCCGGTGGGGGTTCACCGCTCTTTGGCTGATTGGGGTATGGGAGCGTTCAGTAGCCTCGCAGTGGATCAAGCAGCACATGGGGAATCCCGAAGCCATGGCTTCGGCCTACTCGCTATATGATTACGTGGTGGCCGAGGAGCTTGGGGGTGATGCGGCGGTGGACAATCTGCGCCAGCGTGCCTGGCGGCGCGGTATGCGGCTCGCCAGTGATATGGTGCCCAACCATGTGGGGTTATACTCGCGTTGGGTCGTCGAGCATCCCGACTGGTTTCTTCAGGCGAGCGCTCCCCCGTATCCGAGTTATCAATACACGGGGCCCGATCTGTGTCCGCTCGAACGCGTTACGGTGCAGATAGAAGACGGATACTGGGAGCATCGCGATGCGGCCGTCGTGTTTAAACGCACCGATAACCGGTCGGGCGAGGCGCGGTACATCTACCATGGCAACGATGGCACGAGTATGCCGTGGAATGACACTGCGCAGCTCAACTACCTCATGCCTGAGGTGCGCGAGGCAGTGATCCAGACCATTCTCCATGTGGCGCGTCAGTTTCCCGTCATTCGGTTTGACGCGGCCATGACCCTGGCGAAGAAGCACTATCAGCGTTTGTGGTTTCCCAAACCGGGCGAGGGCGGCGCCATTCCATCGCGCTCTGAGCACTCAATGACGCGTGAAGAGTTCGATCGCCACATGCCCAAAGAGTTCTGGCGCGAGGTGGTGGAGCGAGTGCAAGAGGAAGCGCCCGATACCCTGCTTCTTGCCGAAGCCTTCTGGCTCATGGAAGGCTATTTCGTGCGGACGCTGGGCATGCACCGGGTGTACAACAGCGCGTTTATGAACATGTTGAAAATGGAGGAGAACTCTAAGTTCCGGGACACGATCAAGAACGTGCTTGAATTCAGCCCGCAGGTGCTCAAGCGGTTCGTAAACTTCATGAACAATCCCGATGAACTCACCGCCGTCGAGCAATTCGGCAAAGGGGACAAGTACTTTGGCGCCGCAGTGATGTTGGTGACGCTGCCGGGGCTGCCTATGTTCGGCCACGGGCAGATTCAGGGGTACACTGAAAAGTACGGCATGGAGTACCGTCGCGCATACTGGGATGAAGAGGCTGACATGGACCTTGTCCGGCGCCATGAGGCGGAAGTGTTTCCGCTTATGCGTAAACGGTACCTATTCAGCCACGCCGAGGACTTCGTTCTCTACGATTTCTGGGTGCATAACGGGGATGTGGACGAGAATGTCTACGTCTATACGAATCGGGCCGGCCAGGAAAAGGCGCTGGTGATCTATAACAACGCCTATAACACAACGAGCGGCTGGATTCGCAGTTCGGTGCGCATCAACCGCGGCAGCACGGATAAGCCGGAGTATTTCACGACTACGTTGGGAGAGGCTCTCGATGCTTCGCGAGAAGGTCCGTATTACTACGTGTTCCGGGATCATAGGACCGATCTCGAATACATTCGGCACGGACCGCAACTCCATGAACAGGGCCTGTTCGTTCAACTAGGGGGTTATCAGTATCACGTCTTCCTGGACTTCCGGGAGATCTACGACCATGATGGCGCGTGGGGTCAGCTCGCTGCTCATGTTGGGGGCGGCGGCGTGCGCAGTATCGACGTGGCGCGCATTGAACTGTTGCTCGCGCCAGTGCTCGAACCGTTCCGTGAGGCGATGAGCAGCTACTATATCGCCGAGGTGGCGAAGGCTGGCCAGGCGCTCGGACTGCAGGAGTCGCTTGAGACGCGTGTGCTGGCGCCGCTCGAAGATGCGCTGCGCCAGTTTTTTGCCGAAGTGGCGCGCCGCGAACATATCGAGATCAACAGCCGCGCCGTAATGCAGCATATTCGTGGGGATGTCGAGCGGCTGTTGCGCCTCAGGGACGCTGTAGAGCATCTCAAGGAGCGTGCGCCCGAGGTCCACGCGCTGCTGCGCCGCCTGGTGAGTGAAGACAGGGAGGCCGCCGGCCGCAACTGGCGCGTGCTTGCGGCTTGGGTGCTCATGCGCAATGTGGACCGAGTGCTGGCGCCCACTGAACCCGATGGCGCGCCGGCCGATTGGATCGACGATTGGCGCTTGTTCAACATTATGCGCGACGCTTTGGCAAGGGCGCACGGCCGGGAAGAACAGGCGGCTATGGACAGCCTAATCATTCCCGTAGTGCTCAATTATGGCGCGCGCATAACTGGCGTAACGCAATCAGACGATACTGTCGCGGATCCGCGATGGCCGCAGGCTTTCTTCGAGGATCCCAAGGTGCGGGAGTGTCTAGCAATTCATTCGCACGGGGGCGTTTTATGGCTGAACAAGGAACGCATGGAACGGCTCATGGGAATGGCGCTGTTGACGACGGTCGCCGCGGCGTTAGAAGAGTTTCAGCCGGATGAACCTGCCTTCGCCGAGCGGGCCAAGGCAGCGTATGAGCGTGTGCAAAAGATACTTGGGATTGTTGAGGCGGCCGAGTTTCAGGTGGGCAAGACTGCCGAGGCGCTCAGCGAAGCATCTGTGGAAACTCACGACAAGACCGCTATGGCCCGCGAGGATGAGCGGGTTCAGGAATAGCGCATTTGGCCGGACCCGCCAAGCGCGGTCCGACGGGTCCGGCCGGAGTTGCTTTCCCCCAATTTTTCCTATTTCAACACAATGTGCCGCTCGAGCCGTTCCGCCAAGCGTTTGCCATCGAATCTCGTGTAGTCCTTATCGATGATGGCGGTTTCGGCGTCACTCATCAGGTTTCCCAAGTGCTTGGTTAGATAGCGTCCAAAAGTGGATGGGGCCACAACCACAAGCCGTTCGAAGTCGCCGTGGGTCTTGGCCGAACGAAGCTTCTGGGAGAGTTCGCGCGCAAAGCGGTCCGCTTCATTCTTTTTGGGATCAGAAGGTTCGACGAAGGAGCCTTGGGCGCCTGTTCCGCTCTGGTGCAGCCCCGGACGGTCCCGCTTGAGTTCCCTGCGTGTCTCACGGCTTTCCGGGTGGACAAACTGCTGTAGCTGGACAAGATTCTTCGCGCCAGCCTCTTTCGAGTAGAGGCGCGCCGTGCTAGCGTTTGCGACCAGGTACCATGTTTTCGCCATAGTCTGGACCTTTCGTGTTGGGCCAAACGCCTGGACTGTGTTGCGGTTCTCGCTCTGCAACCTCCTTTCTACTCCGCTGCTTTCAAATTCCCTTGTTTCGCATCACGCCTACCCTACAACCATCACTGTGGCACGAGCCGGCGATTCTGTCAAGTGCTTTTATTGGCGGCTTGGCGCAGGGCTGTAGACCGTTGGGAACGGGCCAAGTTACTCGCGTGATCGAGAATGGCTCGGATAACTGCTGGCCGGTTCTGTTGATGTGATTGGCGTGATTCGTATGCGGCCTCGATACGGTATTAGTCAAATACACGATATTTTCACAACAATATTTTGTCCTTGTTGCGCAAAAACCCGCCGAAAGACCCAACATGTTGTGGTGAGCCGTTGCACGCATGATTGGTGCGTTACTGGCCAGCGCCTGTCTACAGGTTTGCTGTAAATATTTTCAGTGTTGCCTTTATGGGGAGTGTGGTGGTAGATTCGGTGTTGCTAAGTGGATTTTCGTTGCATTCCTGTGGTTTCAAGGGGGACGGGCGGTGTACTTCGGCGAGTATTCAACCAGCTTGGACGAGAAGGGCCGCATCATCATGCCCCGGCGTTTCCGGGAGACGATGAACGTGCTCGGCCATGCCGTCTGGTATATGACTCGCGGTTTTGATCGCAGCATCTTCCTATTCCACCATGAGGAATGGCAGAAAATCCGCGCCCAAGCCGCAAAATACTCATCAATGAACGCGAAGGCTCTGGATTTTCGCCGTATGTTTTTTGGTAGTGTGGCCGAAGCCAAGCCTGATGCGCAAGGGCGGATGCACATACCCACCCACTTACGAGAATTTGCGGGCCTTGAAAAAGAGGCGGTACTGCTCGGGGTGGACGATCACCTTGAGATATGGAGCAAGGAGCACTGGCGCGCGTTCCAGGAACAGAACGAGGCGGCGTACAAGGATATGGCCACGCAACTGTTCATGGGACAAGAGGAGCGGGTTGCCGCAACGGCGGAAGGAGGAATCGAGAATGAAAATCGAGCGGAGTGATGTGGGAAGCGTGACCGTTCTGCGTCTGTCCGGGGATATCAATGAAGACGCTATCGATGAGCTGCGCGAAGCTTTTGTTGAATGCCTGAACGCCAAACGAGTCAAGTTGGTGATGAATTTCAGCGATGTGCGTTTCGTGAGTTACATGGGACTGGGCGTCATCGTCGAGCGGCTGCGCAAGATACGCGCGCATCATGGAGACATCAAACTGGTGGGGATCAACCTGTATATCGAGCGCCTGTTTCGGATGGTTGGCGTTACGGGGTTGTTCGACATTTTTGATTCAGAGGGCCAGGCCCTCGGCGTCTTCAAGGAAGCCGCCTAGTCCGCGTGGATCACGTCCCGGTTCTTGCAGACGAAGCGCTGCAATGGCTGGATCCCCAGCCGGATGGCGTCTATGTCGACGCCACGGCGGGGGCGGGAGGCCATGCCCGGCGTATAGCCGAGCGGCTTGGTCCCGCGGGCCGTCTCATCGCGATTGATTGTGACCCTGCGGCAATCGAGATGGTTCGGGAGCGGCTGCGCGGGTTTGGCCACGTGACTGTCGTGCAAGGGAATTACGGCGAGCTGCCGGCCCATCTGGATACGCTGGGAATCGGTAATGTAGATGGCGTGCTGATTGACGCGGGCATATCGAGCGTGCAGCTCGATGCGCCCGAGCGCGGGTTTTCTTTTCAAGCGGAGGGGGGCCTTGACATGCGCATGAATCCAGCGGAAGGGCTACCCGCAAATGCGTTCCTCGCCGGCAGTTCTGACCGAGAGATCTTTGCTTTCCTTCGTGAATATGGGGATGTGCGCCCGGCGCGCCGTCTCGCGCGCGCAATCGGAAGAGCGGCGCGCGCTGGCGAGCTGAGAACCACCACGGATCTGGTGCGTTGCGTCCAAGACGCGTTGGGGGTGCATCACCGCGTGCCCGAGGAGGCGCGCACCGTATTTCAGGCCATTCGCATCGCGGTCAACAACGAGTTTGCTCATCTGCGTGGAGGTGTTGAGCAGGCCATTGATCGCTTGCGTCCCGGCGGCCGGTTCGTCGGCATTGCTTTTCACTCAGGGGAAGACCGTATTATTAAGGATGTGCTGAGGCGCGCGTCGCGGCCTGGTGAACGGCGGCGACCCGACGGGCGGGTGATTGAGCGTACGCCGCCGCGTGTGCGTCTGTTGACCCGTAAGCCCGTTCATGCGGGCCCGGACGAAGTCGCACGGAATCCCCGCGCCCAGAGCGCCTGCCTGCGGGCGGCTGAACGGCTCGGCGCGGAAGAGGAGTAATCGCCATGTCCAGTTTTTCGAAGAACCATTCGCGGCCGCGGCTGCGTGGTTGGATTCGCGGTTTGCCGTTTATATTGATTCCTTTCTGCGTGCTTTTCGGGGAAACATGGTTGCGCATGCAACGCTTGGACAATGACTATTCCGCCTCCACCGTGACCCGGGAGCTGCGTGAACTGCGACGGGAGATTGACCGGCTAGTCGCTGAAGAAGCGCGGCTGCAAGCTATGGAGCGCATCAATGCGAAGGCGCCCGATCTTGGCTTGGTGGAACCCGTCGCCGAGCAGATCCAGATTGTGCGGGTGTCTCCTGACCCGGCGCCGCTGTTCGAGCCGGAAAGCCCCATTGAACTGGCGGGATTACCGCGGGACGGCGGCTCAGGCGTAGAGTACGACAGTGCGGAGTAAAAGGCCTCCAGCGGCATTAAAGGAGGGGCGCCGTGACGCACTCCGGTCATTGGCAGGATAACAACGATTACGAAGCGCTTTATGGTCCGCCGCCGGCAGAAGAGCAAAAGAGCCGAATGCGGCTTGTCCGAGGGGCCTTCGTGTTGGCGTTTATTGCGATCGTACTGCGGCTGCTTCAGTTGCAGATCGAGCCGGACACGAGGTTTTCCGAGGAAGACATCCGCCATATCGGGCGGGTGGCCATCCATCAGGCCCGGGGGGACATCTACGATCGAGCGGGGAATCTGCTGGCGACGGACCAATCCCTTCCCACTCTCTACGCGAATCCCAGCCGGATCAATGATCCACGCCGCAAGGCGCGGCGAATCAGCCAGGCGCTGGACATTGATGAAGAGCGCATCTATGCCCGTCTGACGCGGCGTAATCAGGCGGGGCAGAAGCTGCGAGGCGTGCGTGTGCATCCCTGGCTTGACCAGAATCAAGTGGAGGCGCTGGGCGATGTGGAGGCGTGGGGCCGCGGCAGCCTGTGGTTCCGCGATGAACCGATCCGGTTCTATCCGCAGGGGTCGCTGGCGTCTCACGTGTTGGGTTTTGTAAATCACGAGGGGGACGGCGCTGAGGGTATCGAGGCGCGCTACAATAGCTTGTTGCACGTCACCCCGGGCGTGCGCGTCTCACGCGTGGACGCGCGGCGAACGCTGCTGGCTTCGTTGACGCTCGAGGAACGCGCGCCGGAAGGGGGCGATAGCCTCGAATTGACGCTGGATGTCAATATCCAGCATTTGCTCGAGCATCATCTGGCCGAGGCGGTGGAGAAGGCGGAGGCCACCCGCGCCATGGGCATGGTGATGGACGCTCATACCGGCGCCGTGTTGGCCATGGCCGGCGTGCCCTCGTACAACCCCAATCAGTTTACGAAGACGGATCCCGAGAACCGGCGTAACCGGGTAGTAGGCGACATGTTCGAGCCGGGGTCGGTATTCAAACTGGTGACCGCGGCGGCTGCGCTGGAACACGGCTTCGTTACACCGGAAATGGAAATCGACTGCGAAGACGGATCGTTCAACCCGTACGGCCACCGCATACGCGACTTCTACTCGCTTGGCGTCGAGCCGTTCTGGAATGCTTATGCGCAGTCCAGCAATGTGGCCATCATCAAGATTGCGGCGATGCTGGGACCGGAACTGCTCGAGACGTGGATCGAACGTTTCGGGTTTGGCCAGCGGGCCGGCCGCGATTTTCCGGGCGAGGCCAACGGCGCCTTCCGCCCGAAGGAGCAGTGGAGCCGCTATTCCATGGGTTCGCTGCCTATGGGACAGGAGATTGCGGTGACTGTGCCGCAACTGGCTCGAGCGTTCGCCGTCATCGCAAATGGCGGCTACCTCGTTGAGCCGTATGTGGTTGAGCGCGCGATTTCGCGCGATGGCGAGACTAGTTACCAGCGGCAAGCGCCGCCGCCTCAACGTATACTCAGCGCACAGACTGTGGAGACGATGCGTTACCTCAGTCATCTTGTCGTCACCGAGGGAACGGGACGCCGCGCGAACATTAAGGATTACCGTGCGGGCGGCAAGACGGGGACAGCGCAGATGGCGCGGCTCGATGGGCGAGGTTATGATCCTGATCGCTACACGGCCGTATTCGCGGGTTTTGCTCCGATTCGCGACCCGCAACTGGTGGCGGTCATCGTTGTTCAAGAGCCAGGCATTCGTGAGCGTTGGGGTGGGTTCATTTGCGGGCCGGTATTTAAGGAAGTCGTGCGTGACGCGCTGATCTTGCTTAATACGCCGCCTGATCCGGTCGAGCAGCCTTTGGAATTGGCGGCCTTCGACGATGAGCCGGAAGAGGCCGAATTGCCGCGCTACGACAACTCCGAGGATTTCTTGTTTGAGCCGCTGGACAGTCTGGAACTCATTGAGCTGGAAGAGGATCTTATGACTGTTGGGCCGCGATTGCCCGATTTGACGGGCAAGACGAAACGTCAGGCCCGCGCCCGGCTCGTCTCCCTTGGCGTAAAGTCCGCCATGCAGGGGGCGGGTTGGGTCGTAGAACAAGATCCGGCGCCGGGAACCCCGCTTAGCGAGGTGAGGGTCTGCCGGCTCCAATTTGGCAGCCAAGCGGATGAGCCCAAATCCCAAGACGATGAAACTGAGCCGGCTGCTTGAACTGGCGGGCGCCGGCGATTTGCCGGGGCGCGACGCCGAGTTCAATGCCGTGACCGAGGACTCGCGCCGGGTGACTCCCGGCGCGCTCTTTGTCGCGACGGCGGGCGCGCACGCGGATGGCCATGACTATGCCGCCGACGCGGTGGAACGCGGCGCCGTAGCGGTGGTTGGCGAGCGTCCCATGCCGCCGGAAACGCTTGCTGTTCCCTATGTCGCGGTCGAGCATTCACGGCGCGCGCTTGGCCTGGCCGCGCATTACCTGGCCGGTGATCCGTCCAGCGCGATGACCGTGATCGGCGTCACCGGCACCAACGGCAAGACGAGCACCTCCTTGATCTTGCGCCATCTGCTGCGCGCGGCGGGTCACCGGGCGGCCGTTCTTGGCACGCTTGGCTACGCGTTCACCGATGCGCTCGAACCGGGCAAGCACACTACGCCGTTTGCCGAGGACCTCGCGGATTTGTTTCGGCAGGCGCGGGAAACGGGCGTATCTCATGTGGTCATGGAAGTGAGCAGCCACGCATTGGAGCAGGAGCGGGTAGCCGGTATATCATTTGACGTGGCGGCGTTTACGAATTTGACCCAGGATCATCTTGATTTTCACGCGGGGATGGAAGCGTACCAGCGGGCCAAGCAGAAGCTGTTTGAGCGGATCGCCGGCGAGGACGCGTTTGGCGTGGTCAACCGCGGGGATCCGCATTGGAACGCATTTGTGGAAGCGTGTCCTGTAAGGTGTTATACGTACGGTCCCGAGGGAGATTGCCAAGCGGATAGCGTGCGCGCCAACGAGCGGCGCACCGTCTTTCAGGCGCGGACGCCTTGGGGCAAAGCTAGCGTCGACATGAGTCTGCTGGGACCGCACAACGTGGCCAACGCGTTGTGTGCGATTACGGTGGGGGGCGGGCTGGGATTGAACGTGGATAGCATGGCGCAGGCGCTGTTCGATCTTCCCGCCGTCCCGGGCCGGTTTGAGCATATCGATGCGGGCCAAGAGTTTCAGGTTATCGTGGATTACGCGCACACGGAGGACGGGCTGCGCAATGTGTTGCAATCCGCACGGTCGGTGTGCGGCGGGCGGTTGATCGCCGTGTTTGGCTGTGGCGGCGACCGCGATCGGGGTAAACGGCCGCGTATGGCCGCGGTCGTGGCGGATCTTGCGGACTACGCTATTGTGACGTCAGATAACCCCCGCAACGAGGATCCGGAGCGCATTTTGTTGGATATTGAGATTGGCTTGCGCCAAAAAGGCAAGGAACACGGCCCCGATTATCTGCGGATTCTTGATCGTTCGGAGGCTATTCACAGCGCTATTGAGATGGCCCGGCCCGGCGACTTGGTGCTTATTGCCGGCAAAGGGCATGAGGATTATCAGATTCTGGGAACAGAGCGCATTCACTTTGACGACCGGGAAGTAGCCCGGGCCGCGCTGGAGACGCGATAACATGGGATGGGAATATGAGGTGCGGACGTTGGCGGCGTGGATTGGCGCGCAACCCCCGTCTTCCAATGCCGTGTTTTCCCACGTCTCTACGGACACGCGTTCGCTTAAACCCGGCGCGGTGTTCTTTGCCTTGTCCGGCGAGCAATTCGATGGCAACGCTTTTGTGGGCGATGCGTTCGAACGGGGCGCCTGCGCCGCCGTTGCGCGGGAGGCTCATCCTGGCGGGCCGTGTCTTGTCACGCCGAATCCGCTGAAAGCGTTGCAAACGTTTGCGGCGGCGCATCGGGCGCAGCGCCGGATTCCGCTCATCGCGATTACCGGGTCGTGCGGTAAGACCAGCGCGAAGGAAATGATCGCGGCCCTGCTGGCCACCAGGTACAAGGTTGCGAAGACGGAAGGCAATCTAAACAACGAGATCGGAACGCCCTTATCGCTGTTGAGCATTGATGAGACGACAGAGATTGGCGTGTTTGAGCTTGGAGCCAACCATCGCGGCGAAATCGCGCGCATGACGGCATTGGTTCAACCCAAGGAGAGCGCCATTACGCTGATCGCTCCGGCTCATCTCGAAGGATTTGGAACCGTGGACGACGTAGCGCGGGCGAAGGCGGAGATCGCTGAGGGGCTGCCAAACGATGGCGTCTTCTACGTGAATGCCGACGATCCCCGCTGTGAGGCTATCGGCGAGGCGTTTGCTGGCGAGATTGTGCGCTTCGGATCAACGGGCGACGTGGCGATCCGGCGCTGTGAATTCGACGATGACGGGCAAATGCGCCTGGACATCGAGCCTCTGGGCGAACTGACGCTGCCATTGATGTGCCGGGCCCACGCTACAAACGTCGCCTTGGCGATAGCGGTTGGCTTGCGGCACGGCGTGACTGAATTCGAGGCGCCGTTGCGCGAAGCCGCCGCCAACACATTGCGGTTCAAGCGGCTTGAAGTGGGACCGCTTGAAGTGCTTGATGACACGTATAACGCTAACCCCGCCAGCGTAATCGCCGCATTGCGCGCGCTTGCGGACCGGCCCGGCAATGGCAAACGTATTGCCGCATTGGGCGACATGCTTGAGCTCGGGAGCGAGGCCGTTCAATGGCACCGCCGCGTGGGTGAGGAGGCAGCCCGCCTCGGCATTGATCATTTGTTCGTGCGGGGTGAATACTCGACGGCCGTTGGAGAAGGAGCGGCCAACGCGCAATGTCATCATATCGAGGCCCACGACGCCATGGCCGAAGCCATCGCGGCAGTGTCGCAGCCGGGCGACGTATTGCTTCTCAAGGGGTCGCGCGGAATGCAAATGGAGAGGGTCATCACGGCGCTCCAAAACCACTACGGATAACCGTATTGCAATGCTTCATTATTTGGCAATCGAACTGCGGGACGCCTTCACAGTCCTTAATGTGTTTACCTACCACACCGTTCGCGCAGGAGGCGCCGCGCTGACCGGATTCGTGATCTGTTTGCTGATTGGCCCTTTCATGATCCGCTGGTTGCGTGCGCTCAAAGTCGGACAATACATTCGCCAGGAGCATGTGGCGGACCTGCACGCGCTGCATCAAGGTAAGACGGGCACGCCCACGATGGGCGGGTCGCTCATCATCGTAGCGGCTGTTCTCACGCTGATTCTGTGGGGGCGCCTGACCAATCCGTCGTTGCTGGTCGCCATGGGCGTGTTGATTACCTTGGGCGCCGTAGGATTCGCCGATGATTACATCAAACTGCGGCGCAAACACAATCAAGGACTAAGCGCGAGAGCCAAATTCTTGGGTCAGATTGGGGTTGGGCTTGCGCTCGGCGCCTATGTGCTCTTTAATCCCATTACGATGAGCGCGACCTCTGTTAATACCGCCGACATCGACGATTGGGACGCGTTCGTCAAGACTTTTCACGAGAAAGGCGCGCGTGGCGATGGCACGCCGGCGGGTATGTTCTGGCGGCAACTTGAACCGGAACTGCGCGTACTGGTCGCTCAAGCAGTTGATGATCCGCAACGGTCCCGGCAGTTGCGCCCTGAGCTACTCGGCGCCATCAACCGCGCCTTGTCGAACAACCACGATCTGGTCAACCACTCGGTATGGGAAGATGCGCCGATCAGCCCTGAGGCGGAGGAGTTGCTTGCGGAGGGCCAAGCGGCGCTTGATGACCGGGATCAGCAACGGCTAAACCGGTTGCTTTTCGAGGCGGCTTTTCCGGGCCTCGTCGACGCCAGTCCTTCGACGCCTCACACGATGTTGGGCATTCCCGGCTTCAAGGATTGGCTTATTCCGCTTGGCGGGTTCTATGTGCTTTTCGTCTTGCTTGTCATTGTGGCGTCCTCGAATGCGGTGAATCTCACCGATGGGTTGGACGGACTCGCCATCGGCGCGAGCATCGTCTCGATACTGGCCTATACGGGCATTGCCTATGTGGTGAGCCGGGCGGATTGGTCCGATTATCTGTTTTTGACGTATGTGCCCGAGGCCAGCGAATTGACGGTTTTTGGCGCCACGCTGCTGGGGACGGGCCTCGGGTTCCTGTGGTACAACGCTCACCCCGCGGAAGTTTTCATGGGCGATACGGGCTCTCTCGCGCTGGGCGGCGCCATCGGCGCGATGGCGATCCTTACCAAGCAAGAATTACTATTACTGGTCGTGGGCGGCCTGTTTGTTGTCGAGGGCGCCAGCGTGATCATTCAGGTGGCTTCGTACAAACTGCGGGGGGAGCGGGTATTCCGCATGGCGCCGCTGCATCACCACTTCGAACTGTTGGGTTGGTCTGAGTCGAAGGTCACGGTCCGGTTTTGGATTCTGGCGATCGTTTTCGCGCTTATGAGTCTGGCCACCATGAAACTGAGATAACCGGCGTGCAACTACAAGGTAAGAACGTAACCATCGTGGGTCTCGGGCGTACGGGCCTCGCGCTCGCACGCCTGCTGAAGGCGCAGGGCGCACATCCCTTCGTTACGGAGGCCCGCTCCGCGGAGGCGGTGGCAGGGGCGGCCGGTGAGCTCTCCGCGCTAGGCGTCCCCTGTGAGACCGGCGGGCACACGCGGGAGGCGTTCGCGCGGGCGGATTATATTGCGCCTAGTCCCGGAGTTCCGCCGGATTTGCCAGTGATCGCAGAGGCGGCGCGCGGCGGCGCGCGCGTGCTGGGCGAGGCCGAAATAGCGTTCACGTTGTGCCGCTCTCCTATTCTCGCCGTTACCGGCACCAACGGAAAGACTACGGCCACCGAGGCGTTGCGGGCGCTTATTGCGGGTTGCGGCGCCACGGTAGACCTCGCGGGCAATAACGCACGGCCCTTTTCGGAAGCCGTGCTGGCGGATCCGCCGCCGCAATACACCGTTCTCGAAATCAGCAGCTATCAATTGGAAACGATCCGCAGCTTTCGGCCATGGATCGGCGCCGTGCTGAACGTTACGCCGGATCATCTCGCTCGTCATGGGACCATTGAGGCATATGCCGCGGTAAAGGCGCGTTTGTTCGCGCACCAGCGCGCCGATGACATCGCCGTGCTCAACGCCCATGATCCGCGGGTGGCGGCCATGGCGCCGCATTGCCCGGGCGACGTATGGTGGATCGCCTTGGATCAGCCAGTCGAACGTGGCGTTTGGACCGATGGCGATGTGATTTGCTCGCACGAGGGTTTTCTAGCGCACACCAGCGACGTGCGGCTACCGGGGCGGCATAATCTGATCAACGTGTTGGCCGCCCTTGCGATGACCCGCGCCGCCGGTTTTGCATGGGATACGGTTATCGAGGCGTTGCGCGCGTTTCGAGGCGTCGAGCACCGAATCGAGCATGTAGCTTCACGCGATGGGGTTGATTTCTATAACGATTCCAAAGCGACCAACATCGATAGCTTACGCGTTGCTCTCGCCAGCTTCGATCGGCCAGTTGTGCTGATCGCGGGCGGACAAGGCAAAGGGGCTTCGTACGACGGACTCCGCCCTGACGTAGCCGGGCGGGTCAAGCGCCTGATCACCCTTGGGGAAGATGCGCACGCGCTGGAAGCCGCCTTGGGGGAGGTCACGCCCGCTATGGAACGGGCCTGCGATATGGCTGATGCGGTAAAGCGCGCGGTCAAAGCGGCCCGGCCCGGCGATGTCGTGCTGCTGTCGCCGGCATGCGCGAGTTTTGATATGTTTACGGATTTCGAGCATCGCGGCCGGGTTTTCAAGACGTGTGTAAATGAATGGATCATGGAGACGGCGACGTCATGAACCGGGACACCAACGCGATTCTCGTTATCACATTGGCTCTAGTCGCCATCGGGATCGTCATGGTCTACAGCGCTAGCGCCGTTGACGCGTTCCAGAGCAGCGTGACGACCCTGCAGTTCCTAGGGCGCCAGCTAGTCCACAGCGCCATTGGATTGGCTGTTATGTTTGGCTTAGCCAACATGGATTATCACCACCTGCGCAAGCCTGTTGTTTACCGTTCCATAGTCCTTATAACTTTCGCATTGCTGATAGCTGTGCTCTTGTGGGGAGAAGAGCGGGGCGGGGCGCGGCGTTGGTTGACGATCTGGACGTTCACTTTTCAACCCTCGGAGTTGGCGAAGTTTGCTTTAATCGTGATCCTGGCCGCAAAACTGACTGAGAACCGGGATGAAGTGGGCGATTTCGTTCGGGGGTTTCTTCCGCCCGTCGCCATCACCATCATCTTTGGGTTGCTAGTCTACTTTCAACGAGATCTGGGCACGCCAGTGATTATCTGCGCCGTGTCGGGCGTTATGATCTTTCTGGCTGGCACGCGATGGCTCTTCGTGGTCGGTAGCACCGCGCCCATGGTGGCGGCTGTGACGGCGGCGATTGTGGTTAGTCCATACCGTTGGAGCCGCATCTGGTCCTTCTGGGATCCTTGGGATTACCGGGACGAGGAAGGTTATCAACTCATTCAATCCCTGGCGGCCTTTGCCTACGGCTCCATCTTCGGCAAAGGGCCGGGCGCGAGCGAACAAAAGCTGTTCTATCTACCCGAAGCGCACACGGATTTCATCTTCGCCGTCTGGGGTGAAGAAACCGGGTTGGTGGGCACGCTGCTCATGACCGGGCTGTTCGTGGCGTTGGTGGTGTTGAGCTTTCGCATCGCTATTTGCGCAGCCGACACCTTCGGCTCGTTGCTTGCCGTGGGCGTCGGTGGGGTGATTGCTTTTCAGTCGGCCTTCAACATGGCTGTAACACTGGGCCTCTTGCCCACCAAGGGGTTGCCGCTTCCCTTTATCAGTGCAGGCGGCACCGCCCTTATTGTAAACTTGGCCCTTGTGGGTGTTCTCCTTAGCGTGGGCCTGCGCGCGCACGAGGAAGACTCGTCCCGTTCCCCCTGACTTAATGACCGTTCCAATTCTAGCCAGGCGAACCGCTACATGCGCATTATGATAACTGGCGGGGGCACCGGCGGTCACACATCGCCGGCGCTCGCCATCATAGAGGAGCTTCAACGCCGCGACCCACGCCTTATGGCGCAGTGGGTAGGGCGACGCGGTGGGCTCGAGGCGCGCATCTGCCGCGCTCGTTCTCTTCCGTTTCGTCCGATCCCGGTTGCTCCGTGGCCGCGCCGGAAGGGGCCGCGCATGCTGTGGACCGCCGCCGTTGTGGCTGCGGGCGTGGCGCGTGGCTATCTGTATATCAAGCGTTTTCGGCCGGACGCCGTGCTCGGCGTGGGCGGCTATATCTCTTTGCCCCTTATCCTGGCGGCGCAGCGCGTGGGCTTGCCGACCTTCCTGCACGAGCAGAACAAGAGGCTGGGCGTGGCGAACCAGCTAGCTGCAAAACGGGCCTCACGCCTATTTCTGAGTTACGAGGGGACCCTCGGAGAATATGCAGAGGAATGTGCGCGGGTCGTGGGCAATCCCGTCAGGAGCGCCTTTTTCAATCCGCCTGAGCAAGTGGCGGCCCGGCGCGTTTTCGACCTTGCTCCGGAGGATCCCGTTGTGTTGGTGTGCGGCGGCAGCCAAGGCGCCAGAACCCTGAACCATGCGGTCCGCGACGCCTTGCAGCGCCTTGAACGCAACGAAACCCAGTTCCTTTGGATTACGGGGCCCGATTATGCCGCCGAAGCCAGGACTACCGCCGCGGGCATGCCGATCCGCACGGAGGTCTTACCCTTCACCGACAAAATGGACGCCGCCTATGCCGCGGCCGATCTCGTCGTCTGCCGGGCGGGCGCCTCGACGACAGCGGAATTGGCGGCGGTCGGGAAACCCGCTGTGCTTGTCCCTTATCCCTACGCCACAGAGAACCATCAGCAGGACAACGCGCGGGCCTTCGAGGAGGCCGGGGCCGCGCGCGTGATTGATGACGCCGATTTCACGGGGGATGTGTTGGTCCAGCAACTGCGGGAACTCCTGCCCGCTCGGGAGGAGCGGGAAGCCATGGCGCGTCAGGCGCGTACCCTGGCCCAACCCGGGGCCGCCGAAGCCATCGCGGAAGCTATCCTCTCGGATCTCTTCGAAACGGTGAGCAAACCCTCGTCGTGATCTGGGGCAGGCGGAGTGTCTAACGGGCGTCCTTCCGTTCAGGCGGCGGTTTTGAGAAGGCGCGAACCGGTCGCGCCGCTTTTGCAACTTCCTGCGTCCTGTGGTAGATTTGTCGCGTTTTGCAGCGGTGAATTTTGAAAATCTGGCCGATTGAAATGGGGAGTCGCGATGAATGTAGGAAAAGCGCCGTTAATCACGCTGATAGTGCTTGCGCTGGCCCTTGGCGCCGCCGCCGCGTGGCCTACCGAGGGCATTCCGAACCTTGGCGAAGTATTGCTGCTCGCGGCCCTTTTCTTTGCCGTGCTGGCGTTGTTCTTTCTGGTATTGCCTCGTTTCTTCAAGAGGCCCATGCAGATTTTCTGGGGCATGGTGCTGGGCGCGTTGGCGGGCTGGGCTTTGCACGCCATGGACCGGGCCGAGTTGATGACCGACTACTTCGGCATCTTCGGCACGCTGTTCATTCAACTGCTCACGATGGTAATCGTTCCGCTGGTGTTCGTGACCATTGTGAGCGGGGTATCGACCATGGGCGATGCGCGCCGGCTTGGCCGGTTGGGCGGCAAAACCATCCTTTACTACTGTTGCACCACCGCGATCGCCGTGTTGATCGGATTGATGTGCGTTAATGTGATTCAGCCGGGCCGCGGGACCGTGGATGTGGACCGGATATTGGCGGTGCAGGAAGAAGAGGCGGAACGCGAACCTACGCTGGGCATGCAAGTGCAGGAGAACGTATTGCCCGCGATCGTGCCCGATGTCGATATTGGCCGCGTGCCTATCCTGCCGTTGATATTCTCCGCCATCTTTCTGGGCGCGGTGATGGCGGCCTATGCCGAAAAGACCCAACCCGCAATCGACTTTTTCAAAGCCATGGACTACGCCATCATCCAGGTGGTGCTCTGGGTGATGTACCTGGCGCCCATCGGCGTGTTTGCGCTGATGGGCCGAGCCATCGCCACCATGGGCCTCGAGTACATTCCTATGCTCGCGCAATATGTGTTGACGGTCGTGCTGGGGTTGGGGTTGCACTTCTTTGTGCTGGTGTTTGGCGTGCTCGTGGTGCTGGGCCGCATTTCTCCGATCCGCTTTGTGCGCGGCATGGCGCCCGCTATCCAACTGGCGTTCAGCAGTTCTTCCAGCTCTGCGACGTTGCCCGTGACCATGGATTGCGCCACCCGGCGCGTGGGATCAAGCCGCAAGGTGTCCAGTTTTATGTTGCCATTGGGCGCAACCATTAACATGGACGGCACCGCCTTGTATGTGGCCGTGGCTGCTTTATTTGTTTCGCAGGTGTACGCCATGGACCTCTCCTTGGGCGAGCAATTGATGGTGTTCATCACGGCAGTGGCCGTGTCGGTTGGCACGGCCGGCATTCCGGGGGCCAGTGTGGGGCTTATGACCATCATTTTTGCCTCAGTGGGCATTCCCGTGGAGGGCATCGGCATTGTCATTGGCGTGGATCGGTTTCTCGATATGTGCCGCACGCTTGTCAATATCAACGGCGACGCCGTGGGCACTGTAGTAATCTCGCAGACCGAAGGCGAAATGGGCGAACCGGAAACGGCCGCGGAGGCGGCCTCTCCGGAGGCCGCGCCGGCCCCGTAGTTCCCCGGTTACGCCGCCTGGTCAGGCCTGCGCGTTGTTGTGGCGGCGCGCTCAACCTTAACAGGGCGAATGCGAATGGATACGGTTATCATCGCCATACTCTCGTTCTTCGGCTTCATCATTGCCTACAACACGTATGGCCGCTATCTGGCGCGCCGAATCTTCGCATTAAGCAGCGACAACGTGGCGCCCAGTGTGGAAGTCAATGACGGCGTCGACTACGTGCCCACCCGCCGCAGCGTAGTGTTTGGCCACCACTTTACATCCATCGCAGGCACGGGGCCTATCGTCGGCCCCGCCATCGCCGTGTTCTGGGGCTGGTTGCCTGCGCTGTTGTGGGTGTTGTTCGGCTCGGTTTTTATCGGCGCCGTGCACGATCTCGGCAGCTTGGTCGTGTCGATGCGCAACCGCGGGCAGACCATCGGTGATATCGCGGGCCGCATGATCTCGCCGCGCGCGCGCATACTCTTCCTCTTGATTCTCTTCTTTACGCTGATGGTCGTCATGGGGATTTTCGGGCTGGTCATCGCCGTCATCTTCTCGATCTACCCGCAGACGGTCCTTGCCGTGTGGATCGCCATGCCGCTGGCTGTGATCGTGGGCTGGTTGAACTATAAACACGGGGCTTCGCTTGCCGTACCAGCGATCGTGGCGTTGGTGATTCTCTATGGCGCCATCTACTTCGGGGCCTATCACCTGCCCTTGTCCATACCCGGCGTCGAGTTATTCGCCGGCGCGGACGCGACGCTGACCGAAGGGTTGCGCTCGAGTGTGGTTATCTGGACGCTGCTGCTGTTGGTGTACTGTTTCATCGCGAGTATCCTGCCCGTATGGACACTGCTGCAACCCCGGGATTTCATCAACAGCAATCAGTTGCTGCTCACGCTCGCGTTGCTCGGGGGCGGGTTAGTGGCGGCCCGGCCAGATCTCGTGGCGCCCGCGTTGAATACGCCGCCGCCTGATGCGCCGCCGATTCTTCCGTTCTTGTTTATCACCATTGCGTGCGGCGCGATATCCGGTTTTCACTGTCTGGTGTCGTCTGGCACTTCGTCGAAACAACTGCGCACGGAACGTGACGCGCACGCCGTGGGGTACGGGGCAATGCTGGTTGAAGGCATGTTGGCCGTGCTGGTGATACTGGCCTGCTGCGCCGGCCTTGGGATGGGGGTTTACGAGACCCAAAACGGTGTGCTCGCGCCGGTTACGGACACCGCTGGAGCGCCGTTAGCGGGCGCGGCGGCGTGGGGCCACTACTACAGCGGCGGGTGGCGGGAAATGGAGTTGGCCAGCCAAGTGGGCGCGTTCGTCGAAGGCGGCGCGAACATGATGTCCGCCGTGGGTGTTCCCTTGGCCTTTGGCGTGGGAATCGTGGCGGTAATGGTGGCTTCGTTCGCCGCCACCACGCTGGACACCAGCACCCGCTTGCAGCGCTACGTCGTGCAGGAACTCGCCGCGGCTACTGGCGTGAAGGCGCTGGGCAACAAATACCTGGCCACCTCCGTGGCGGTCATTGCGGGCGGAACCATCGCCATGATATCGGGTCCCAGTGGTCCCGGATCCGGCGGGCTCATCCTCTGGCCCTTGTTTGGCGCCACCAACCAACTGCTTGCTGGGCTCGCGTTCCTCGTGGTGGCCTTCTACTTGATCCGGCACAGCAAACCGGTGTGGTTCCTTGCCGTCCCGCTTCTTCTCATGGTGGTGCTGCCCGCGTGGGCCATGGGATATCAAGTGCTGGGTTGGTACGAGGATGGCAACGGGTTGCTGGTGGGCGTTGGCGTGGCCGTTATGATCTTACAGGCGTGGATGGTGCTCGAGGGCGCGCTATTGTGGCGTAGGGCCAAGGGGGTGTTGCCTGAGCCCTTGCCTCCACTAAACCAAAGCGTGGCCGTCAGTGAGGGCCCAGCGGCATAGACGGCGAACGCGTAGCGGCTTGCCGCCGTCTTCATCTGATTGAGAAAATCGAACGTGAATACTTCGCGCAACCCCCATACTCACCCTGCGCTTGCGGGATTGGCGGTCTTGTTCGCCGCCGTCATCGCGGCTTTGATTTTCCTTCTGGTGGCGCGTTACCAAGAATTGGGCCCCGCAATCAGTGTGGGCCTGTTTATCGCTGTACTTGTGCTTGGCCGACTGCTGTCGGCCTATGTGCAATGGTTGCGGGGTGGTACACGGCGCGGCGGCGCTA
>PUMX01000457.1 GCA_003552485.1 Candidatus Hydrogenedentota bacterium | reverse complement strand
CTGCCGCGGCCCTCGTGGGCGATGGGCCAGTTCTGACAGAATACGCACCGCAGATTGCAGTGAGAGAAAAAGATGGTGCCCGAGCCGCCCCGGCCCACCAACGGGATCTCTTCGCCATAATGAGGTTGGCGGCTGTATACAACAGGTTTGGCGGGCGCCTCGCAGAAGCCCTGCTCGCCATCCGTGCGGTCAACTTCGCAACGGCGCGGACAGAGCTTGCACGAGGTGAAGATGCTTTCCGCCTGCTCAATCCGTTCCGCGAATTTGCCTTCATCCTCAAGTTTCGCGTACGCCGGCGTCCACTCTCCCTCGTGCGCCCGCTGCACCGTCGGCGCCGGAGTGCTTTGAACTTGATTGCAGGCATTGAAGACCGCTGCGCCGCCAGTCAAAGCGAGGGTTTCGATGAAGCGTCGCCGCGATATACTCATAACTGGATACTCCCTCTTCACCCGGACTCCGTAGTGTGGGCGTCCGTCGCTATTTATCGAATCTCTCCTATATTCATGGTACACCGGAGGCCAAAAGATGCGCAATGCGGCCGCTGTCGCAGCGGCGCGCATTCCCTGGCGTTTTCGCCTACGGCCAAAACTCCCGCATTTCCGTTGCGGGGCGAATCGCGTTAGACTACCGTCTCGTGTTGATGCGGAGGTCTGCGGACCCGAGAGCCGCCTCAGGCAACGCGGTTTTTCAAGGATGCGGGAGCAGTGTTGATACCGTACCGGAGGGCAATATGAACGACGGATTGGCGTTAGGGGTGGAGATTGGCGGAACCAAGCTTCAAGCCGCGATCGGCTATCGCAATGGCGGGATTGAGGCGAGTCGGCGCGGGAGGGTTGCACCAGGCGCTGACGCAACGAAGATCCTGCGATGGTTCGAAGACAATGTTCCAGAGTTGGTGCAAGAAGCCGGGTCCTTCTCCGGCATCGGGGTGGGGTTCGGCGGGCCTGTCGACCAATTTACGGGTTGCGTACTAACCTCACACCAAATCGGCGGATGGGAAGGCTTTGAGCTGAGCGCCTGGTTCCATGAGACGTTTGGCGCGCCGGCCGAAGTTGAAAACGATGCTAACGCCGCTGGATGGGCTGAGCACCAACTAGGTGTGGGCAAAGGGATGGATTGTTTTTTCTATACGAACATTGGCAGCGGAATCGGCGGCGCGCTCGTTCTCGAAGAGGAACTCTACTTTGGACAAGGCCTTGGCTCCGCTGAACTCGGGCATACCTGGGTTCCCGACTGGACGGTGAGTCAGCCGGGCGCCGCCGCGAAGCTCGAGGATCTGTGTTCGGGCTGGGCCATCGAACGGCGCATTCGGGAATGGAAAGATCTCGAACACGGCTCACCATTGCATGACGCCTGTGGCGGTAACGCCGCCCAGCTTACCTGTGCGGACTTGGGCCGTGCGGCGGAACAACGCGACGAACGCGCCCTTGCCGAAGTCGAACGCATTGGAGAAACGTTCGGACGCGCTTTGTCAAACGTGGTCACACTCCTGCATCCGGAGCGCATCGCCATCGGCGGCGGCGTGAGCCAAATGGGCGAGATTCTGATGAATCCCATCCGCGAGGCGTGTAACGGCCATGCGTTCGCGCCTTTCAAAGAGTCCTACGAGATTCGCCCCTGCATGCTCGGCGAAGAGATCGTTGTTAAAGGCGCGCTCCTGCTGGCGCCGTGACGCCCCTCCCTCCCGCACCTTTTGGCGCGACCGGACCGCCTGGCCGGGAGACTGGAATAGCACAAATTGCGGGCGCGTTTGCCTCAACGTATCGAATCTAGTACGCTGGCGTATGTTAGCCGGATCATGTCTCCGGCCCGGGTATTTTGGCGAATTGCGTCAATTGCCGGTGAGATACCGTGACCAATCTTGCAGTCTGATTAGTTACACGAAAGGAGCTAACCGTGAAGCCGTTAGAGAAGTCGTTGAATCCGCTGAGCGCAGCCGCCGCTTGTTGCTGCGTGCTGCTGTTGTTTGTGGGATTTGCTGGCCATGCTGAACAGGGCCCGCCGGAACGCGTGGGACACGACCCCATTGACCCGCCTGAAGACTGGTATCTCGACGAGGATGGCGAGCCGTTGTATATCCCCGTGGGATTCCTGCTCACCTGGCAACAAGATCCGACGACCACGATGACCATCGACTGGCAAACGCTGCCGGACGAAGACCGCGACACCGTGATCTTGTACCGGGAAAAGGGGGCCGAAACGTTTCTGGAAGAAGAAGGCGAAACCATCGAGTGGCCGGACTCAGAGCGGACTATCCACCGCGTCGAGTTGACCGGCTTGGAGCCTGCCACGAAGTATGAGTTCCGTTTTGGGCCCGATTCGGTGCGCTACTTTTTCCGCACAATGCCCAATTCCGCGTACGAACCTGTTCGCTTCGCCGCGGGCGGAGACATGTCGCCGGGTTGGCGTAATTTGCTCTACTTCGCGAATCGGCAAGTGGTACGCTACGACGTCGAGTTCGCGCTTATCGGTGGCGACCTCGCCTACGCCGACGGCGATCCGGAGCGCCTCGAGCGTTGGTATGACTTCTTCGAGATCAATCGGGAGACGCTCGTCACCCCCACTCACCGCGTGATTCCCATCGTCGCGGCCATCGGTAACCACGAGGTGCGCGGCGGCTATTATCACCGTGATGATCACCGGCGGCGCGAAGGAATCCCGGATTATGAACAAACCGATGAGATTCGGGAGTTGATCGCCCCATATTTCTTCGCGCTGTTCGCCTTTCCCGGCCAGCCGGGCTATAACGTGCTGGATTTTGGCGATTACATGAGCATCATCCTGTTGGATACCGATCACGCCAATCCCATCTATGGAGAACAGACTGAGTGGCTTGAATCCGTATTGGCGGAGCGGACCGATATTCCCCACGTGTTTCCCATCTACCACGTGCCTGGCTATCCCTCTCATCGCGACTTCGACCGCGAGACCGAGGGTCGCGTGCGGGAACACTGGGTTCCGTTGTTCGAGGAATATGGGGTGCGCATCGCTTTTGAGAATCACGACCACACCTACAAGCGGACCTACCCCATCCGCAACAATGAAGTGCATCCCAACGGCGTGGTTTACGTTGGCGATGGCAACTGGGGCGTCTCGGGGCATCGTGAAGTGCATTCCGTCGACGACACGTGGTATCTGAAGCAGGCGAGCCCCGCGAATCATTTCATCATCGTGACCCTCAATGGTCCGGCGCGGCACTTAAAGATGGTCAATCTCTACGGGGACGTTATCGACGAGTACCCGAAGAGTCCATCGCTCGCCGACGGTCCGTATGTTCCCACACCGGGAGTGGGCGAACGCCGCTAGCGGGGCTTGCTCTAACTGGCGGCATGGCGTTAGCAGGGCGATTGTCAGACAAGAGGTTTCGACACAGAGAGGACCGCGTTCATCGGGATTGTGCGGGGTCCAGTGAAAAGCGGATACCGCGGATGCTGGTTCCGTGCCAAGCCTTGTCGATAAGCGTGGCGAGCGCTTCCGCGGAGACGCCGTCTGGCGGACAGATATGTGCGGTGGCTGCTTCGCCGAGATGAGCGTGAACCGCGCTTTCGGCGCGCAGGCGTTCCATGGGCGTGGCGGGGTAATGCTCGGGCAGGCCGGCGCCGGGCGTGTAGTACAGGCATTGGCCGGACTTGTCCGCTTGGAGGTGCGGCCGAACGGCGTCGAACCCGTGGTGTAAGTCGCTTGCCGCGAATCGCCCGGCAACGTCACGCTCGCACGCGTTGGTCAGGCAAGATTGCGCGCCATAGGTTGCGGAATCGCCAAGACGGTTCATGCAATGCCGGGCCAGTTTCTCCGCGAAAGCCGCGCCAGCCGGTTGAACCATGGATTCGCCGGTCACAAGGAGCGCGCATTCGCTGAGCCCCGCGACGCCCGTGACATGAGCGGCTGCCTCCAGCGGCGCGTAGGGTTCCCCCTCTACGCCGCCAGCGAGAAATGCAAGACACCCCAGCCCGCTCCATCCGTAGATGCGTTCGAGAAAGACCTGCTTTTCGCTGTGGGCTTGCGACGCTTGGTCCAACAGCGCATCGAGATTGTCCCAAAACGCGCGCTCGTTCGCTTTCGCGGCGGCAGCGGATCGGGGAAGATTGAGGGTGACGTGATGGGCTTCAACCTGGGCTTGCATACAGCCCGGCGCAGCGTAGTCGTTTCGAGCGAACCGGATGCTAACAGGGGCGCCAAGCACCGCCAACTCAGCAAAGGATTCGAGGCAGGCCTGGCATCCGGAGGCCTGCGGGAAAGCCTCATCGATAACCAATTCTAGTTGGGGAGCATGGGCGGGCGTTAGGCCAGTATCGCCTTGCTTACATGCTTGGATGATAGCCGTTGCGAAGTTTCGCGCAGCGTGGGCATATACCGAGTAATCCGCTCCGCCGTATTGACCACCGCACCCCAGCGCCTCCTCTCTTGCCAGCGATGGGGGTAGAGCCCAGTTCAGTTGCAGCCGCGTGGCGGGGTGGCAGCGCCGGGCGAACTCGCCCAGCAGCGCGTGGGCGATGTGTTCATCGTCGGCGCGATTCCCATGCAGCAATGGCGCAAAGGCCCAGTTGACGGCTCTCCATACAGGCGGACGTTGAAATAACCGCTCCATGCCTGCGCTGAACGTGGCGAGATCAGCGATGAACGCCATGGGATGAGGAGGCGGCGCAGCCCGCCGCGCGTCATCGATCACGCGCGCGCCATGTTTCAACACAAACAGCGGCGAATGCGAAGCCGCGTGGAGCCGGTCTATGGAAGCCAGGCCCTCCAGATGCAGCGCGCCGCGGCGGTGCGCGTCGGCGATCGGTTGGGAGAACACCTGGCTTAGCGCAAATGCTCGCTTGACGCGGCGCGCCACGGCGTGATTGGTGTCCTCCGGGTCCTGGAGACGGGCCGCCTCATCCGCATTGGGGCGGCAGATAATGCGTTCAGCGTCGTACAACGGCACGCCGAGGCGCGTATGGCGCTGGTAATACTCTTCAAGGCCCAGCTCGATAAGTTTTGCGCCCGTCAACTCACGAATGAGCGCGGCGGTAACTGTTTTCACGCCGGCGCGCGCTATCTGCTGCTCGACGTCGACCGCAATGGCCGTGGCCGTTTGTTCATCGAGGCCGGTTTCCCGCTGCAATGCATTGACGATGCGGAGGCGGTCCCATTGGACCAGACGCTCGTCGCTGGTGCGCACCATCCGTTCGGGCGCCGGCTCTCCCATTTCCGCGGGGGCTTCTTCGCGGGCGGCTTCCCATTCCCGTACGGCCGCCCTCAGGTCGCCCTCGCGCAGTTTGCGTACTCGCGCCCGGCGCTCGCGATAGCGCGCGTAGGCAAGGGCCGTGCGCACATGCCCCAATTCGATGAGCACCCGTTCTACGGCGTCCTGCACCTGATCGACGGTGGGCGGATCGCCGTTGACCATCTTGGACAAATACAACGCTACCGCCGAAGCCAAGCTATGCGCGCGCTCCCGATCCTCGCCTCCAATGGATTGGGCCGCGTTGAAAATAGCGTCGGCTATCTTCTCCTTCTCAAACGGGGCCTCGCGACCGTCCCGTTTGCGAATCGTGGCGATAGGCGCGGGCGCGTCAAAAAACGGCCCTGGAAAGGCGAGTTGAGCGTCAAAGACGCCCTCGCGCGGTTCCCCCGGCTTCAGTTCCTCGTGGATGTCGTCAAAAGGTTCGTTCATGAAATACATCGCATATGATCAACGTTGTTAACGAAGCACGCCCGAAGCGGATGCGGGCGACTTTGCTTCTCGATGGGATCGTTAGTGTAGCGCACCGAATCAAGGCAAACAAGGAGGTTTTGGCGGGACAACTGGAAGAAAGACCCCGGATTGGTGTATGGTAAGCGCTGTTTGCTGTGGGTTCCCCGGCCACCCCGAGTGGGGTATGTACGCGCCGTCCGCCACACAGCCCCGCACTTGACTTGAGCGGCGGCTCCATCGATTTACTTTGTCTTCCGAAGCTTCCGAGCCGCTACGCGCGCCAAATCATCAGAAGAGCTAGGAATCCGACCATGGGTTTACGACCGCGTATACTGCTGTCCACCTCTGTATTTAAGAAACAAATCGTAGCCATCACGAGCATCTTTCTGGTGCTTTACATCATCGGCCATCTTGCGGGCAACCTGCTCATTTTTGCGGGACCTGAGGCCTTCAATGCGTACGCCGAAAAACTGCATGACCTAGGCGGGCTGCTTTGGGTCGCGCGGATTGTGCTGCTGGCGGCTTTCGTGTTGCACGTATATTTCACAATCAAGCTTGCGCAAGAAAATCGGAAAGCCGGGCTAGGCCGTTACGCGGTTGCAAATCCTAAGGGTGATTGGCCGTTTGCGCGCAGGACCATGATTTATACTGGACTTCTTGTCTTCTTTTTCTTTTTTGTTCATCTGAACGACTTTACTTTCGCTGATGCGGAGGGAGAGCACAGTGTTGTGATGACTTCCAACGGCGAGGCAAACCTGGGGCTGTACGGTTTGGTGTGGAACTCGTTCCTGGACCCGTTTCGCGCGGTGTTTTATGTGCTGGCGGTATTTGCTACGGGGTTTCACTTGAGCCACGGCGTGCAGAGTCTGTTCCAATCGCTTGGGTTGGATCACCCCCGATATACACCCACGATCCGAAGACTCAGCGTCATCATCGGGGCCATCGTAGCCGTGGGGTTCGCCCTCATACCCGTATACGTCATCATTCGTCATCTAATCACCGGAGTGGGAGCATAAGCCATGCTTGACGCCAAAATACCGGACGGCCCCATCGACGAGAAATGGGCGCGCCGTCAGTTCGAATTGAAGCTTGTGAATCCGGCTAACCGGCGACAATACGAGGTCATCGTGGTTGGGGCCGGGCTGGCGGGCGCCTCGGCTTCCGCCAGTTTGGGCGAACTTGGGTATAACGTGAAGACGTTTTGTATCCATGACAGTCCGCGCCGGGCTCATAGTATTGCGGCTCAGGGCGGCATCAACGCCGCTAAGAACTATCGGAACGACGGGGACAGCGTCTATCGGCTCTTTTATGACACGGTGAAAGGCGGTGATTACCGTGCGCGCGAAGCCAACGTCTACCGCATGGCGGAGTTGAGCAATCCCATTATTGACCTATGCGTGGCGCAAGGTGTCCCGTTCAACCGTGAATACGGCGGGTTGCTTGACAACCGTTCGTTTGGCGGGGCGCAGGTGGCCCGCACCTTCTACGCGCGGGGCCAGACTGGTCAGCAATTGCTGCTCGGGGCCTATAGCGCAATGATGAAAGAAGTGAACGAGGGCACAGTCACCGTTTTTCCGAGGCGCGAGATGGTGGATCTTGTGGTAGTGGACGGCAAAGCCCGGGGCATTGTCACGCGCCATTTGGTTACCGGCAAGATAGAACTGCATGCCGCCGACGCGGTCTTGTTATGCACCGGTGGTTACAGCGCGGCTTTCTATCTTTCCACCAACGCGAAGGCGTGCAATGTCACGGCGTGTTGGCGCGCACACAAGAAGGGCGCGTTCTTCGCCAATCCGTGCTTTACTCAGATTCACCCGACATGCATTCCGGTTCATGGCGATTATCAGTCGAAACTGACCCTTATGAGTGAAAGCCTGCGTAATGATGGGCGGATCTGGACGCCGAAGAAACCGGGCGACACGCGGCATCCCAATGATATCCCTGAAGACGAGCGCGACTACTATCTCGAGCGCAAGTACCCGGCATTCGGTAATCTTGTGCCGCGGGATGTGGCGTCACGCAGCGCTAAGTCGGTGTGTGACGAGGGCACGGGCGTAGGGCCGACGGGCCAAGCGGTATACCTTGACCTGCGCGACGCTATTGAGCGGCTGGGGCAAGACGTTATCGCCAGCCGGTACGGTAATCTCTTCCAAATGTACGAAAAGATAATGGCCGTAGACCCCTACAAGGAGCCTATGCTCATCTATCCCGCCATGCACTACACCATGGGTGGATTGTGGGTTGACTACAACCTCATGAGCACGGTTCCGGGCTTGTTCGTACTGGGCGAGGCCAACTTCTCGGACCACGGCGCGAACCGGCTTGGCGCCAGCGCGCTCATCCAGGGATTGGCCGACGGATACTTCGTGGCGCCGAACACCGTAGCGGATTATCTTGCTTGCAGCGATACTGAACGGCCTGACACGAGCCATTCCGAATTTCGGAAGGCCCAACAAAACGCGGCCAGTCTCACAAAGGAGCTGCTTAATATCAATGGGAAGCGGACCGTCGATGACTTTCACCGGGAGTTGGGCCTGTTGCTATGGAACAAGTGCGGCATGTCGCGGAGCCGCCCTGAATTGGAGGAAGCCCTGCGAGAGATTCCCCGGCTTCGTGAGGAATTCTGGAAGGATTTGAATGTGCAGGGCAGCGGTGAGGAGATCAACCAGAGCCTCGAGCGCGCCGGCCGTGTAGCCGATTACATGGAATTCGCCGAGCTCATGGTTCGGGATGCGTTGCATCGCGAGGAATCCTGCGGCGGGCATTTTCGCGAGGAGTATCAGACTGAGGATGGCGAAGCCCTGCGCAACGACGAGGAGTTTTCGTACGTGGCCGCTTGGGAGTACACCGGCCTGGGGCAGGAGCCCGCGTTGCACAAGGAGCCCCTGTACTTCGAAGAAGTGAAGCCGTCGCAAAGGAGTTATGAGTGATGGGCAAGACCATTAGCGTTACTCTGAAAGTCTGGCGCCAGAAGAATGCCGGGGCCAAGGGCTATTTCGAAGAGCATACGGTCAAGGACCTCGACACAGCCATGTCCTTCCTGGAGATGCTCGATGTGGTCAACGAACGGCTCGAAACGGACGGCAAGACGCCCATCGCCTTTGACCACGATTGCCGGGAAGGCATCTGTGGGGCGTGTGGCGCAATTGTGGACGGTCAAGCTCACGGCCCGGATATGAGCACTGCGCTCTGTCAGTTGCACATGCGGCGGTTCCAGGACGGCCAAACCATTATTCTGGAACCGTGGCGCGCCAAGCCATTCCCAATCCTCAAGGATCTCATGGTTGACCGTAGCGCGTTGGATCGCATTGTGGCCGCAGGCGGATTTGTTACCGTGCGAACAGGTGGCCAGCCTGATGCGAACGTCGTTCTCGTACCGAAAGAAGATGCGGACAGGGCGTTTGAAGCAGCTGCATGTATTGGTTGCGGCGCTTGCGTGGCGGCTTGCCCGAATGCCTCGGCCATGCTGTTCGCCGCCGCGAAGGTCTCTCAGCTCTCGCTGCTTCCACAGGGCAAAATCGAAGGTGAACGGCGGGTCATTAACATGGTTCGACAGATGGACGCTGAAGGATTTGGCAACTGCAGCAATCACTATCTGTGTGAAGCTGCTTGTCCCGCCGATGTGAGCATAAGCCACATCGCGCGAATGAACCGCGACTACTTGAAGGCGGTCGTGAGTTGATGCATGGGCGGCGGCTTGACGGGACTTTCCCTTTTTGCTAGCTTTCATCGGTCGAGGCCGTACGTACACGTAATGGTTGTGAGAAAGACGTAAAGTGGCCCGCCTGTCCGGGGCGGTGACGGAGAAGGAGCGGTCCGTGGCTCATAGTTTCGAGCACGACGTGATTATTGTGGGGGGAGGAGGCGCTGGGCTGCGAGCGGCCATAGCGGTTGCAGAGCACAATCCGCAACTGTCCAT
>PUMX01000025.1 GCA_003552485.1 Candidatus Hydrogenedentota bacterium | reverse complement strand
GTGCGTTATTCGGCGGAGGAGCTTGAGGCTATGCGTCGGCGCGGGGAGGACCGCACGGATGTGGAGCGCGTGCGCCGAATGTCAGACGCGGAAATTGAGACGCAGGCCCGCGACGAGGCGGAGTCCTTCGATTGGGCGAAGGCGGAGATCGGCCTTCCGCCGTCGAAGAAACAATTGACCGTTCGTTTTGACCGCGACATCGTCGACTGGTTCCGCGCACAGGGGCCCGGATACCAAACGCGGATGAACGCCGTATTGCGCAAATACATGGAAGCGCGCAAACGGGAAAGCGAATAGCGGCTATTCCCGCAACGTGATATACTGGCGCCATTAGATAGCCCCAGATGCGCTGAGCAGCGAGCCTTGGAGCGGACCTCATGGATGCGCACGAATGGCGGGAGTTCCGGATAAGACCGAAACGAATATGGACCCTGAAGACAGTATGGGGATCCGGGGGCTTCACAGCGCGGACAGGCCTATTCCCATAGTTGCTCATGTTCACCCTTGATGACTCGTTGGGCAATCGCCCGTACGGACATGCGCGACAGCGTAGAGAGCGCGACCGCCAACAGACGGCCTGTCAATGGCGGAAGATGATCGAGATCCGGATCGAACTCGCGGGCTCGTTGCAACGCGCGCAGTCCCTCGAATTCAATTGACGCGGTATTGGACGCCGTACGCCTACTGACTGAGTCAAGGAGGGCGCATGGAGCAGGGCCGGCAGTTCACTCGGAATCCCCGGCGCCTCACCGGATTTGGGCGCAAGGGGCGCGGGCCGGAGGGGCGGTTCCGCTTGTGGGCGTTTTTCTTCGTCCCCTTTGGCCTTATGGTGGCCTTGGGCGCAATTGGACTGGCGCTGTGGGAGTTCGGGCTGCTGCCGGCGCCGCCGCAGCAATCGGTTCCCCGCGCAATGATGCTTTGCATTGCCGGCGCGGTCTTTATGTTCGGTTTCGGCCTGTTCCTCATCTTCAAGGATAACCTGCGCTCGTTCTTCAAACACAGGAAATCCGATCCCAGCCAACCATGGTTCTTCGATTTCGACTGGAACCCGCGCGAATTCCGCATCAGCAGCGCGGGCGAAGTGCTGGCGGCGCTATATGTGCTGGGCTTCCTCGCGTTATCTACGCCCCCGGCTCTCATCTTGGTGGCCTTGGATTCCCGTAGCTCTGTAGTCCTCTTATTTGTCGGGCTGGCCGGGGTGTGGATGTCGATCACGTTTGTGAGGGAACTGCGCCGCCATCTCAAGTACGGAACTACGTGGCTGCGGTACGGGCGCTTTCCCTTTTATCCCGGCGAGCAAATCGACTTGGCGTGGGGAACGCAACGGGGCTTCAACCCGTATAACACCATCAAGTTCACCCTGCGTTACGTCGAGGAGGAGCGGCGCGAGGTTCAGCGGCGCGACCATATTGACGTCAGATACGAACCCATCGAACTGTGGGCGGCCTCATTCACAATCGACGATGGAGACCGCTTCGCTCCCGACGCCGAACAGGGTATGGCGTTTAACGTTCCCGCCAACGCGCCCTCGACAAACCTGCGCGGTGACCCGCCCAGCTATTGGGAACTCGAAGTCGAGGTGGACGCGCCCGGAGCGAACTTTCAGCGCACCTACGGCGTGCCCATCTACCACCGCCCGCCCGAACAGTGGGCGCCGGGGGCCGACAAGCCGGCCTAAACAAGGACTGGCGCGCCCGCGGCTTGGCTGGACCCCGCGCGTGCGCTACTACCGGCGCCGCCGCATACCGCGCATTACCCGGCTTGAGACGGGGATGTCGCGCTCGAAGAATTCGTCGCTTTGGGTGCGTTCGAGCTGGCGCAGGAATGAACGTTGCTGCTGCGGATCCGTGATGCCGTATTCGCTGGCCAGGTCGCGCAACATGTGTTCGCGTTGCTCTTCCACCAAGCTGCGCACGTGTGAGGTGGTTTCGCGCATATGTTGGCGGTAAGCATCCCGCTCCTCGCCTTCCGCCTCGCGAATAAGACGCCCCCAATCGAAGAGATCCTGGCTGTACTCCGCAATCTCGGCCAACCGCCGCCGAGCCGCCGGATCGTTGGTGGAACGGATGCGTTCGTCCATGGTTTCTTGCAGTTCAGCGCGCATCGAGCTTATCCGCTCATCCACCCGCTCGCGCCACTGCTCGCGCCGTTCAGCCCGCTCCTCGTCTGTCAGCCCGTCGTCGCGTCCCCGGCGTTCGCCGCGGTCGCGTCCGGCCATGGCCGCTTGTTGCCGCCCCGGCGCATCGGGGGCTGGCGTCTCGCCCTCGTCCATATCGAGTTCCGTGGCGAGCATCTCGGAATCCTCACTCTCCTCTTCTGCTGCGGCCTGCTGCGCCTCCTGCGCCTGTTCAAGCCGTTGCGTCAGCGTGGCGGCCTGCGCGCGCAATTCACCGTTGATCCGGTCCAGCCGATCAGCGCGCTCCTCGGCGTGTGCGGCCTGGCGCTCGAGTTTGGATTGGTTGATCTCCAATTGCTCATTAGCCTCTTGCAACGACTGGACCTCGGAAGCGAGGCGCTGATGGGTTATTACAACGCCGCCCGTCGCTCCAAAGGCCACGGCGACCCCTATCGTAATGATGAGCTTCGCTATCATCTCGTTTCACCTCGCGGGCTGCTTGTCCGTTTCATCCGGGGCGCGTCTACGAGAATTCCGCCATAAATTCTCTCACAACTGTTAAACCCAAGCGATTCCTATTCGGTTCCCTCTGAATTGGGGCGGCGCCTCGCCGGTTTCCATGTTACAATCGAGCCTTGACCCGGCGTTTCTAAGAGAGCCCGGCCTATTCCCTGGCGCCGCGATTCCCAAGGGTGGCGGCGCCGCATGGCCAGGGTGCTCGCGTCGCGCACCAGTTCATTAGCAACCAATTGACAAAAGGAACGCAATTCCGTGGCTCTATGCAACATAACGGGTTAGTGCTGGGGTTGGCGCCTTGGCGCAAAGGCGCGGGCGCCGTTTTGCTTAGGGATAACACAATAGCCGCCGCCGCTTTGGAGGCGTGGTTTGCCCGGCGCGCGGTCGAGATGGCGGACCCCCCGCTCCTTGCCGCGCAGTATTGTCTCGAAACGGCTGGCGCCAGCGCAGCGGACCTCGACGCCGTGATATTCGCGGGCGTTCCCGACGCGCACAACGCATCCCAGAACACGCCGCGCAAGTTGACGGCCAGACCTGCCGTGCAGCCACTGGCCGATCGCCGTGTTCGGCGCCGCTTGGCTGCGGCGCTGCGGGAGTCCTTGGATTACCGCAACGGCGTCGAGGAGGTGGCCGCGGCGGACGCCTGGGCTGAAGCCGCCCTGCTATGCGTCAACACGCCCGGCGAAACGGCGCTCATGTTTATCGGCGAGCCCGGCTGGCGCGCAGGACCGATGTGCGGCCAGTTCCGGGACGGCCGGTTTGTTTCCGTGCAAAGCGGCGCAGAATCTCTGCCGCTGTTCCCGATGATTGCCGCCGCGGCCGAGCTTCTCGCTACGCCCGGCCTCGATCCTGCCGCCGCCGTCTTGGACTACGCCTCGCGCGGCAAGGCGCGGTTTGTAGAGCGGATCGAGAAGTATGCGAGGGCCCTTGTCGATGACCCGGAGGCGCTTGCGAATCCCGGACCCCGGGATCCGTTCATTCGGCTGCTGAAAAATGCGTCATCCGGTCCCGCTGCCGACAGCCACGGTCCTACCCCCGCCGGTTGTCATCTGGCGCGCTCCGTTGTCGAGTGGTGCAACGACCACATTGTGAATGCGGCCGCCCAGCTTGCGCGGGCGTCGCAAGCGAAAACCATTGTCGTGGCGGGTGGCGGCCGATACCGTTTGGCTGCGTCTGCGGCGATACGGGAACACGGAGCGTTCCAACACGTAGTCAGCCTCCCCGCCGCTGACGGACTCGCCGCCGCGTGGGGCGCCGCGCATCGCGCAAGACGGATGAGGCTGGACGGTGCGGGCTCGGCCGTTGCGCCCGCCGGTATTCCCCAAAGCGCGGGACCGTGGTTCGGGGAGGCCGCGATTCAATCGTTTCTTGCGGAGGAACGTATCCCGCACACGCCGTTGTCCGGCAAACGCGGCACATCGTTGTTGGCCGAGGCTCTTGCCGAAGGGCGAATGATGGGTTGGTTCGAAGGCGCAATGGCCGTCGAGCAGCCGGATGGGAGCCGTTGCATCCTTGGAGACGCGCGCGACGAACGGGCCGCGGCCGTGGCGCGCGATATCGCCTATGGCCCATATGGCGAACGCCCATTACACGCCGCCGTGCCGGAAGAGCGTTTCAGCCGTTACTTCCAAGCCCGGTGCGCCGGCGACGGTTCCGCCATGCTGGGGGGATGGCGGGCAAATTCCCAACCCACAGGTAAGCGGTCCAAAGGCCGTCACGCAAAGACGCAGCATGTGGCCTTGAGCTATCCGGCCGTGCTCCGGAAAGACCGGGCCGTGCTCGTGTATCCCATTAACAAGGCCCGGCAACCGCGCTTGCATGAACTGGCCACGCACTCGGCCGCCAATGGCGGACCGGCGGTGCTGTTCCTGGCGCCCTTGGCCGACGCCGGCGGCCCGCCTGTTTGCACGCCCGAGCAGGCCTACCGGTTGTTCATGAAGTACGATCTGCCTCTGCTTGTCATGGAAGGAATGCTTCTTGAAAAACGCAAACAGGAGATCTGGGACCCCGGCCCCGAACCCGTCTAGCACCACTACCGAGGAAGGCCATGGCGTCAACCGGATTACGCCAGTTGTCCCTGAAACGCGTTCCCGCTTAAACAAGACGCCGCGCCCATTCCTCAAATGGGCGGGCGGCAAGGGCAATTTGCTGCCTGAGCTGATTCCCCGCGTCGAGGCGGCCCGCCCGTTTTCCCGGTACCACGAGCCGTTTGTGGGCGGCGGCGCGTTGTTCTTCGAGTTGCACCGGTGCGGTTGGCTGGGGGATTCGCCTCCCGTGCTATCGGACAGCAACATCAACCTTATCAAGACATATCAGGGCCTACAACAAGACGCCGAGGCCGTTATAGAACGCCTTGAATACCACGCCGCCCGGCACGACAAAGATTATTACTACGCGGTGCGCGCCGAGCAGCCGGAGGATCTCGCCGCGCACAGTGCGCGCATCATCTATCTGAACCGCACCTGCTACAACGGGCTGTATCGTGAAAACAGCCGGGGCCGGTTCAACGTGCCCATGGGCCGCTACACGAACCCCACCATCTGTTCGCCGGACAACCTGCGCGCTGTGGCTAAAGCGTTGCGCGCCGCCGAGCTTCAGTGTGAACCGTTCACCGCTGTGCTCGAACGCGCCCAACCCGGCGATTTCGTCTACTGCGATCCCCCTTACAATCCCGTGTCGAAGACGGCGTCCTTCACGGCATACACCAAGGGCGGCTTTGGCGAAGATGCCCAACGCGCACTGGCCGAGACCGTGGCGGCGCTCAAAGACAAGGGCGTGCGCGTGTTGGTTTCCAACTCGAAGACGCCGCTCATTGAAGCCATCTACCGCGTATGCGGAACCATTGAAACGGTCTACGCCGCGCGCGCGGTCAACAGCAACGCCGCGCGACGCGGCAAGGCGGCCGAAGTCCTCGTGCGCACCTACTGACGCCGAAAGCGGTATGGCCGCAACCATCTGGATGACCGCCGCGCCGCCAGCCCGGGCGTGCTCACGGGTGAAAGGGCCACAGCACGGGAATCAGCAGCGTGGCTAGCACCAGCAATATAAGGTTAAGCGGCAGCCCGACCCGGATGAAATCAGTGAAACGGTATCCGCCGGGCCCATACACCATCAGATTTGTCTGGTAACCGATAGGCGTAACGAAGCTGGCGGATGCGGCAAACGCGATGGCGATGGCGAACGGCCGCGGGCTCACATCGAAGCCCGGTTGCATGGCCAGCGCCACCACGAAGGGGAGCATGATGGCCGCGGCGGCGTTGTTGGTGACGGATTCCGTGAACGCGCTGGTTAGGATGTAGATCAGAGCCAACACCGCCACGGGCCCGAGCACGCCGGCCGAGTTCACAATACCGCCGGCCACGAGGTGCGCCGCCCCGGATTCCTCGAGCGCCCGCCCCAACCCGAACGCGGCCCCAATGGTGATGAGCGTCTGCCAGTCGATGCTTTGCCGGGCCACGGCGGGGCTGATGCAGCGCGTGAGGATCATCAGGCCGCCGATCATGAAGGCTGCGAGATGCGTCTCGACAATGCCCGTCGCAAGAAGGATTACCATCGCCCCCAGCAACACGCTGGCCGCGATAGCCTTGTCATGCCGCACCGGCCGCGACTGCTCGACGCCGCTGACAAGCACGAAGTCGGCGTTGTTGCGATGGGCGCGGGCGAAGTGGGCGCCGGTTTGAAGCAGCAGCGTGTCCCCATTCTGCAACACAATGTCGCCAATGCGGCCCTGCAGACGCTCTCCGCCCCGGTGCACGGCGACGACGGCGGCGTTGTACAGCGCGCGGAAATCGGCGTCGCGAATGCTTCTGCCCAGCAGCGGCGAGGTAGGCGAGACGACCGCTTCACACAGCATACGGCCCCGTTGCGCGGGCGCGCGGGTCTCGTAGTTGTCATCAGCAACAGGCACAAAACCGGGGATGCGTTCGAGTTCGACGATATTGCTGACCGCGCCGGTGAACGTGAGCACATCACCGGCGCGGATGACCTCCTGCGGCCCTACTGGCGAAATCGTGTGGTCGTTGCGGATGATCTCGATTAGAAACAGGCCCGGCAAGCGCCGCAGGCCCGCTTCCTCGACGCCTTGACCCACCAGGCGGCATCCGGGTCTGACTTCCATCTCCACAAGATACTCGCGGACGTTCTCGCCAAAACGTTCGATAAGGTCTTTGCGGTCCGGAATGAACCTAGGCGCGACGAACATCAAGTACACGCAGCCGACGATAGCGTAAGGCAATCCCAACCACGTTATCTCGAACATGCCGATCGGGGCCAGATGCTCCCGCAGCGCCGGCAGTTCCGCCGCGCGCTCGGCCATCATGCCGCTGACCAGCAGATTCGTGCTTGTGCCGATCAGCGTGCAGGTGCCGCCAAGGATGGCCATGTAGGACAGGGGAAGCAGCAACCGCGAGGGCGAGATCTGATGCTTGCGGCGCCAACTGTCGAGCACTGGAATCATCATCGCCACAATAGGCGTGTTGTTAAGAAAGGCGGACAACACCGTGACCGAACCCGCCATGCGCGCCAAAACGCCGCGTTCGGTTTTCGCGCGGCCAAGAAACCACGCCCCGAAGAAGTCCAACGCGCCCGTTTCGCGCATGGCCGCCGCCACAAGAAACAACCCGGCCACCGTCAACAACCCGGGATTCACGAAACCACTGAACGCCTGCTCGGGCGTGATAATGCCCACAAGCGCCAGGGTCAGTGTTGCGCCCATCAGCGTCACGTCGGGCGGCGCCATGTCCCGCACTAACACAACAAACACGGCGACCACCAGAAGCAACGTGAAAGCAGCTTCCCACCCCATGAGACACGGTCTTCCTTTCTATCTCAGGACACGTGACACTTCTGGTAAGCGCCTAACGGATTTGTACGGAAGGGCGGCGCCATGCGCGGCGTTGCCGGGAGAACTATCAGTCATCTCCCTGAGGCGCTGTAGCGGCTGGTTCGGCGTCCCCATCCGTCCATGAACGGCCGAGCGCTCGGTCCATCGCGGCGGACGCCACAGCGAAATCACGCAGGGCCTCGGCGAGCTGAGTTTCTGCGCTGGTGAGGGCCAACTCGGCTTCCAGCACTTCCGATTGCGTGCCCGCGCCTTCCTGAAAACGCAATTCGGCCATGCGCAATCCTTCTCGCGCCAACTCGACGGTGTCGCGTTCGCTTCGGACCTTGGCCATGGCTTCGCGGGTCTGAATGTAGGCGTTGTTCACGTCCAGTTCGATGAGACGTTCGAGTTCGTCGAGCTGATGGCGCGCCGCACGCGTATCAGCCCGCGCCTCGCGCAATTGATACCAGCGCCGGCCGCCCCCAAACAGAGTCCATTCCGCGCCCACGTTAAAACTCCAGCCATCGGGCGTCAAAGCGGCGGCGCCTTCAATGTTGGTGTACTCGACAGCGGCCGCCACCCGAGGCAGAAACTCACCCCGCGCCGCGCGTTCGCCGGCTTCGGCCGCTTCGATGCCTTTGCGCAACGCCTTCAGCTCGGGGCGTGTAGCCAAGGCCTCTGCAAGAGCCTCATTGATCGAATCTCGAATGGGTTCTCCGTCGAAATGACCGTCAAGCACGAGCGGCGTGTCATGGGGTAGATTCAGCAATCGGCGCAAGTTGGCCATGGCCAAGCGGCGTCCATTTTCGGCGGCGGTGGCGTCCGTCTTGCGCGCGCTGAGTTCCGTTTCCGCCCGCAACACCTCGAACCGGCTTACCATGCCCGCATCGAACATTTCGCGGGCGTCACGCAGGTTGCGTTCAAAGGTGCGCACGCTTTCCCGGGCCACGCGGAGCAGCGCGTCGGTTAACAGCGCGTCATAGTAGGCTTCCTGCACATTGTAGACCAGTTGCTGGATGGACGCCTCACGTTCGAGCGCCTGGGCGTCCGCCAGGGAACGGGCGGCGTCGAGCCCGGCGCGGATGGAGCCGCCCGCGTACAAGACCTGGCGCAACTGAGCCTGGTCGGTTCGGGTGTCCTTGTCCGGCATAAGGCGGTCTGCTTGAAACAGGCGATTGAGCACACCGAGCGCCGGGAACCGGCCGCCGATGAGTTCAGGGGCGTCATAATCAAGATAGGTGTAGGCTGAGCCCACCGATACTTCGGGCAGCATGGCGGAGCGCGCCACACCGCTGCGCGCCTCAGCCGCGTCCAGCTCGGCGTCCGCCTGTTGGACAAGGGGGTTGCGTTCGAGCGCGAGATTCACGGCCGCAGGCATGTCGAGCCGGAACGGCTCCGCATCGGGGTCCGGCTCAAATTCGATAGCGTCCCACTCAGCAAGCGCGCCGTCAATGGCCTCGATAAGCTCTTGCACGGCGGTCTCGCCCATGACCGTTTCCTGGCGCAAGCGGCTGTCTTCGGCTGTTTCGGAGACAGCAGGGCTGGCCAAACACACCGCCGCGAGGACCGCCATGCACGCCATACTAGCGCCTTGATTCATGAATTCTCCCCAAGTCTCAAATCGATTATTCTGTTAGCGGCCGGCGCCTTCCCAGGCGCTAGTAGAATAACCGTAAGCGCTTATGCAGCCGCACGTCCTATTCGCTGAATTCGGCCGTCATCATACGTGCGCTTCCGGTGGCGGTCAACTTGAGCGGCGGTCAACATGCGCACGAGCGGCATCAGTCCGATTATGGCCGCTGCAAGGCAAATTATCGCGATGGCAAGAGACGTCTACTAGGCGAGTGTTATTGACGAGAGGTCCCTATTCGGGCTAGCCCTGTCGAGACGGCGTGTTCTCAACAGTTGTTCTATTGTCACAGATGGACATTCGGCCCTGTGCGCCCGGCATCGTCCGACTCCCGCTCTTGTTTCTCGGTTTTGCGAAGGGACAGTTAGCCCAAATCCCCGCTGCCCTTCAACCAGGCTTGGTCTTCTGCTTCAATCTGCAACGAACGTTCGTACCGTTGGGGCGCCGTGCCGGGATCATCATAGATGGTGAAGATCTTGTCGAGATTCGTGATCTCGAAAACGCGGCGGATATCCTTGTTGAGCGCGCACAAACGCAGAGAACCGTTGGTGGATTCCAGAGCTTCCTTGATG
>PUMX01000469.1 GCA_003552485.1 Candidatus Hydrogenedentota bacterium | reverse complement strand
GGACAGGCTACCAAACAATACCACAAAACAAACAAACAAAAAGTGGACATTTCTAATGGGTCTAAACACACGACATTTCTAATGTGGTTTGACAGGAAGTATTACATAGCGTTGCTTGAGGCTCCGTAATCGGCGTGGCGGCCTTTACTGAAGGGACTTCACGGCGGGAGGGCTTTCGCGCGATTCGAGTCAAGGCGCTCAGCGAAATGAAAACGGCGGAGATGCGCCGTCGTTGGCCGCATCCCCGCCGTGTTCGTAGCTGGCTATTGCTGCTTGATGGTCACTTCCTTGTTCTTGTCCGAGGACTCGTAGATGGCGTCGATGATCTTCTGTACGCGCAGCGACTCCTCGGGCCGCACAAGCACTGATTTGTTTTTCTCGACACACTCGACGAAATGGCGGATGGCGCCGCGGTGACCGTATTTTTCGGGCACAAAATCGAAGGTCTTGTGGGTAATTGTTCCGTATTCCGAGCTATATACGCCGAGGGGGTTCGTGGAAATGCCGGCCTTGTCGCCCAGAACCGAGAGCCCTTCGACCTCGTCCGGGATGTTGGCGGCCCATGAGAAATCGGTGGTCAGCGTCACGCCGTTTTCGAAACGGATGAACGCGGTGGCGTAGTCCTCGACGTCGAATTCTTCGGCGGGATAAGGTACGCCCCACTCCGGGTTGACGAGATCCTTTCGGTCGCCAAATTTGCGGTACACTTTGCCGCTGGCGGCGACGGGGATGGGCGAACCCATGAGCCACAGGCAGAGATCGAGCATGTGGACGCCAATGTCGATAAGCGGCCCGCCAAGGGATTCGGCGGCGACATGAAACTTGCCCCAACCGGGTATGCCGCGGCGGCGCATCCAGTACGTGCGGCCAGTGTAAATCTCGCCAAGCTCGCCCGCATCCACGACTTTCTTGAGCAGCTCGGAATAGCCCTCGAAGCGCATGTACTGGGCGACCATGAGCTTGCGTTCGGCGGTTTCGGCGGTCTTGATCATCTTTTGCGCTTCGCGCACGTTCATCGCCATGGGCTTTTCGACCAAGACGTGAGCGCCCGCTTTGAGGCCATCGATGGTCATGGGGCAATGCAAACGGTTCTGCGTGCAAACGTCGAGCACGTCATACTCCGCATACTCAATCATCTCGGCAAAGTCGGTGAAGGCCTTGTCGGCGCCGAACTTGTCCCGGCAGAAATCAGCGCGACCGGGGATAATGTCGCATACGGCGGCGATCTCGATACGTTCTTCGTTCGCCAGTTCGTTCCAGTGGGGTAAGTGCTTGGTCTGGGCCACATCGCCGCACCCGGCGACGGCAACCCGAAGGGGTTTCTTGCTCATTTATGGTCTTTCTCCTGCCGCGTCGTCAATTCGTTCATCATCTACACCATGGATCCCCCGTTCCGCGGCGCTTCTGGGCGGTTTTGGCAACCCAATGACCGCTAGGCAGGGCAAGTGATCCGACGCCACTTTCGATTCGGGCGTTAAGAGGGTCTGATATGATAAAACATTCATGCAGGGGGATGCGAATACGTAGTCGATTCGGCGCTCCGGATCTGCGCCGGCAGGGTAAGTTCCCATACCCGGATCCCGCGCCCATAGCCCCGCGTCGGTGAAGGCGGCGCCAAGTATTCGTACGGATGGCCCGCCGGGCTCTTCGTTGATATCACCGGCGATAATGGCGTGGCGTCCGGCGGCGCGGTCAAGCAAAGCCGAGGCTTGGGCCCTGCGTTCGTTTTCAACCAAGCCGAAGTGTGTGTTGAAAACGTCAAAGACGACCCCGTTCTTGCGGAACCGGGTCCGTAACGCTCCACGCGGTTCGCGATCCTCGTATTGCGGCAGCGGAATGTTCTCGTGTTCGACAAGCTCAAGACGCGCGAGCGTAGCGTTGCCGTATTCTCCACCATTGCGCCGCAGGTTTGGCTCGAATACGGCCTGCATGTTAAGGAGTTTACCGAGTTCCGCCGGCTGATCGACCCCGCCGCTGCGCTCCATGAAGCGGTCAACCTCTTGAAGGCACACGATGTCAGGATCGGCGGCCCGAATTACGGCGGCGATACGCTCGAGATCAATCTCGTCGTCCATACCGCGGCCGTGACGGATGTTATAGGTCATCACCCGCACGTCGTCCGCCAGCGCGGGCGCCGAAATCATGCCGAGCACGGCGATGATCAGTAATCCCGCAATAGTCTTCATGACGCATCCTCCTCTTCTCCTTCGGGCTCCGCCCTGAGTTTGATCCCGCTGAGCGCACGGCCGATTTGCACCCGGACATCGGTAATCGCCTCGATCCACGATTCTATTTCCGCAGGCTCCATATCGGTGAAGAAGCGTTGCGGCGCGATCAGGCGTTCAAGCGCTTCGTTCGTTATTTGTCCGTCTTCGACCGCTTGGGCTAGCCGCTTTAGGTATTCGTAGTCCTCGAGCCCGTCACGCATTTGCTCAGCCTGCACCGAGGGCAATAAACCATTCTCGCCGGGATAGAACAGAACAGGGGCGCCGGGATCATACAATATCCAGCGCTCGGGATCACCGGGTTCAATGCGCCAAGGCGGCGGCCAGCGGTTTATGTGCGCGCCGGCATAGCCCTCGGTCTCAAGGCCCCAACAGACCCATGGCATCAGCCGCGATTCAGCGGGCGAATCCGGGGCGAACGTGGGAAAGTCGCCATCGTGATGGGCGAGCCATACCGATACCGGCGGGATGGCTTCGATTCCTTCGATAGGGGGAAGTTCGCCGAACTGAACGTTCGCCACGCCGACCGGCCCGCCGCTCGCGCTACGGGAGAACTCGAAGCGGATTGCACGGAATGTCTTGTTCATGTCGAATCGCGCCTCGGACCAGCTGGGCTCGCCGGGAAACATGGAGAAATGGTGGTCCCAGCGCACGTTAGCGTGATTAAAAGCGCGGCCGTCGAATGATGTTCGGACGCGGACCGTTTCCGGTTCGTAACCAGGCCGCCAGTCGACCTCGAAGTCACGGGCGCGCACGGGTTCCTCGAAATGGATGGCGAACCATTCGGGGTTGTTGGGATCGGGCTCTTGCTCCGACCACCAGTATGTGTGCATGCTTCCATCGTACCCATCGGCTGGCGCGGCTTCGTATTGCAGGGTTTCATGCGAACCCGAGGATGAGGCGTAGACGTTTGAGGCTGCATGGGCTGGCGCCGCCTTGAGCGACAACCCTTGGCTCAGCCGCTTGTGCGCGGTGCGGTCGTGAAAGCGTAGCGGAACGGCCCAGACTTCGGCGTAGCGTTCGAAATAGGGATGGAAAGGCCCCGTCCACAGCCGCCGGATGCGTTCGTCGGCGCGGCGCGTCCGGAACAATGCCTCCCGCACCGCCAGCCAGTGGTCGCGCCCGACGGGCGGCACGGGCTGAATGATGGCGCGCTCCACCCAGCCGCGGGCGTCAAGCCAGTCGGCCATGGGGCGAAGATACGATCGCAAGGGATCGTTTCGAAATCCCTCGGGCGGGGGCGGGAAAGCGGATAGCCCCAATTGCCCTTGGCCGAGGTCGATGACGGGCAGGCCATGTTCGCCTGCGAGATCGAGGTGTTGTTCGAACCGGCCGGTGGTGGCGCTGCCTTGTTCGTCTACAGGCACAAGATCCCGCTGCCAAAGGTTGTAGCCGATTCGGTATTGGCTCAACAGTTCGTAGACTGATTCCCATGCGTCGAGATCGGTGAGCGGCCAGTCATAAGCTTGTTGTACCGCCTCGCGATCAAACCAGAACAGGGTCTCCAGCGAAGGCTGCTCGGGCAGCGAGAAATCGTGGACCTCGATGGTCACGTCAATAGTGCGGTGGCGCCCGCGATCCGGGATGATTTCGATGCTTCCGCGATGCACTCCGGCTGGAGCGTCCCTTCCGACGTGATACGTTACCCACAACACCTGCGTCTCCTCCGGTGGCGCATCGAAGGGTTCGTACGGCAAGAGCGGCCCGGGAAAGAACCCGCGATCGCCATGGTCGTCGGGCCGTCGCTGAGAGGCGGCAGGCATTTGTGCGTAACCGACCCGGTGTATCTCGGGCGCGTCGATGTGCTCATGGATCGCCGGCGCATGCACCTGAACGCCCTCGAGCGTGCGCTGGGAGCTGCGGATGGCAATTTGAAACGATTCCCGTTCGCCCCGCGCGGCGTACAGGCGCTTTTCGCCCTGTTGCGAGGTCGAACGGAGCGTCGCGTCGGGAAACACGGGCGTCGTGGATGATTCCATCCAGACATGGGTCACATTCGTGAACCCCAGAGTGAGTATGAGAAGGGCTTGGAGCATGGCTATTTCACTGAATCAGACAATATCAACGTGTTCGAGGATTCTCGGAACCACCCAGGCCAACTGCGGCGCTGGGCCTCTTCGGGAGTAACGCAAATTCCAGGGCAAAGGTTTCAGGGGAAATGGTCCGCCATTCACCCGGGGCCTTGCGCCGCGGCATTCGTCTTCATTCATAGTCCGCGCCGCGCAGGCTTGCCAGCACGGATTCCTGCCATTGGCGCAGTTCCGCGCGCATTCGGGCCGCGCGGTCCGGGTTAGCGTCGATTACATTGTCTTGTTCGGCATGGTCGTCGGCCAAATTGTAGAGTTCGTAGTTCCCCTCATCGCGCCGGTGCAGTTTCCAATCACAGTCAATCCACGCCGCATGCCCCGGCCGGGCGTCCAATTCATCGTAGGGTTCATCCGGCGGGAAAAGCCGGCCGTCGTTAATCTCGATGTCCTCGGCGCCTTCAAGCTTGGCCTTGAGGTCTTGCACGATCTCATCGCTGCGCATGATTTGGCCGGAAATGCCCTCGTAATGCCAGAAGCCCAGCGGCTTCGGACGCGGCGACTCACCGCCCCGCATCAGCGGCGCGAGGCTGACGCCGTCCAGAGGCCGGTCTTCCGGGATCGCTACATTGGCCAGATCGAGAAACGTTGGAAGTAGATCCACGGTCCCGCCAGGGAATTCGGTGACACGATGTTCGATATGACTTGGCCACTCGAGCACGCACGGGACACGTATGCCTCCCTCCCACACTTGGCCCTTTTCGCCGCGCAGCCCGGCGTTATCGGCCTCGTCGAGCCGCCCGCCGTTATCGCTGGTGAACCAGAGCACGGTGTTGTTTTCGACGCCAAGCTCGCGCAACTTCTTGCGAATCATGCCCATGGCGCGGTCGACGCCGGTGATTTCGCCGTAGTAGTTGCGCAGATTCTCCGGCTGATCCGCGTAAAGCGCCTGCAATTCCTCGGTGGCTTCGTGGGGCGTGTGGGGCGAGCCAAACCAGACAAAGGCAACGAACGGCGCTCCGTCCGCCGAAGCTTCCTCGAAAAAGTGCAACGCGGCTTCGGCCGTCACCGCCGAGCCTTCGCCCATAAGTTGCACGGGCTGTCCGTTGTGGCTCATCCAGGGGTCGTTCGTATAGAAATTCGGCGCGGCATACCATTCGTCGAAACCGTGCGCGCCGGGACTTGTTTCCCCATCTTCGCGCACGGATCCCAGGTGCCACTTGCCGAAGAACCCGGTGCGGTAGCCCGCTTCGTCCCGGAGGATTTCGGCCACGGTGCGCTCCTGCGGGCGCAACGCGTGGCCGTGGCGGAACACGCCCATCCGGTTCGGGTGACGTCCCGTGAGCGCGCTGGCGCGCGTGGGCGAGCATACAGGCGACGCCGAATAGAAGCGGTCCATGCGCAGCCCTGTCGCAGCCATCTCATCGAGCTCGGGCGTTTTCAATACCGGGTGTCCCATATAGCCCACGTCGCCATAGCCTTGGTCGTCTGTCATGCAGAAGATGAAGTTCGGCCGCTTCGCGTTCTGTTCAGCGTCCACGCGCTGCGCCGGCCAGGACGCCGCGCTCAACGCCATCGCGCCAGCGGCCGCGCCGCCGAGAAACTCGCGCCGCGTGTAATGGGTTCGGCTCATGCTTCACCTCCGGATGTTTGCAGTCATTTGGAATCGCGCTCCATACAGCCCTGCTTCTTATCCCTGGCGTTTGCCGCGGGTTTCCTCGGCGATCCATTGCACAAACTCGCTGTCGCCTTCGACGATAGGCCACGCTACGACGCAAGGACAGTCATAGCTATGGACTTCACGCACCCTGGCATTGATAGCGGCGAAATCTTCGCGACTCGCTTTGGCGATGAGCGCTATCTCTTGCTCGTGTTGGACGCCATCCCAGTAGAATACTGACGTGATGGCGCCCAGTATGTTCACGCACGCGACCAGCCGGTCGTCAATTAATGCTGTGGCGATTTTGTGCGCTTCTTCTTCGGAGCCGGCGGTCATGTACACGGTTATGGTTTCGATCATGGCGTAAACCCTTGTGAGTTAACAATGAACAGGGCGGTGTGTATGCGGCATTCATCCTACGGCCCTGCGTGAATTTGATCAAGCGGCTGTCCATTGGGTCGGCATTTGACGGCATAGGAACCCTCAGAGAGGTTTCGCCGTTTTCGAAAACGGCGAAGCAAGCGTCGTAGCAGCATGGATTTCCTTGGAGCGGAGCAATGGGGAAACAAAGCACCGGCGTTATGCGTTATGTACCGGTGAAGACGGCGCATCCAGGCTAGCCCGTCTTGTTGGCTCGGGCAATCCGCGTGGCGCGCAATCGGGCTCGTTCGAGTATAGGCGAACCTCGCGGTTGACCAATCTCGATCGTGTTGCTAGTGTTGTTCCAGAAAGAAAAGTTAGAGTCGTTTCAGTCGATATCAAAAGGAGTTCGTGCGATGACAGTGCAAAGACGGTTCTATACGGCGCTTGCTGCTCTCTTCTTGGCCTTCGCGCTTCCCATGACGGCTCAGGCCTTGGAGGGCGTCGTGCGCGGCCCCGACGGCGAGGGAATCGCCGGCCTCAGCGTGGTCGCTGAGCTAAGTGGTGAGCGGCATGAGACCGAAACCGGCGCCGATGGCGCCTTCGCGTTCGAGGATCTGCAGGTCTATAACAGGGCCATTGTGGAACTCGTTGGCGACGATGGCGTGGGCCGAGTCGCCGTAACGGCGTGTATGGCCAACGAATCCCTGGAACTTGAATACCCCGTGGTGTCCGAGGTGATTCTGCTTCATGACAATGATCAGCACTTTGACTGGAACTTCGTTGATCAGATTCGCTCCGAAGTATTGCGCATACGCAGCGAGCACCCCAACGTCTTTCATTTCAATGGGGGCGATATCTTCGTGCGCCACGCTGACCGTTGGGGCGAACCCGGCGATTACGGCTGGTACGCCGCCCAAGCGAATTTCACGATGGATACCATGAACCGGCTGGGCTACGATGCAATGGCCGCCGGCAACCATGAGGTAGATCATAAGGAGCACTACACCAGGGAGGCCCTTGAACGGGCTGAGTTTGCCGTGCTTGCCGCGAATATGCGCATCACAACGGACCGCCTGCCTCAACTAGACCCCTACGCCATTTTCGAGACGGAAGAAGGCTACAGCATCGCGGTTATTGGCCTGAGCACGGGTAATTACGACGGCGTGGAACGGCAAGATCCCATCGAGACAGTGCAAGAACATCTGCATCTGGCGGAAGAACACGACCTCTTCGTCGCCGTGACGCACATTGGCGTGGGTAACGATCGCGATCTTGCGGAGGCCGTGCCAGAGCTTGACGTAATTATCGGCGGACACAGCCACACGTTGCTCGAGGAGGCCGAAATGGTCAACGGCGTGCTTGTCGCGCAAGCGGGTGGCGGCGGCCATTACTTCGACCCCGAAAAGCCCATGTATCTCGGGAAAGTAACGCTTACTCTCGAGAACGGTCGGCCGGTCGAGAAGACGGGCTTTGTGCGGGAAATCACCGCGGATGGCGTGCAGGCGCTTGCCGGCGAACTGGCTGAAACAGCCGCTGCGAACTAAGCGTTCCCAGTCAACAATGCGCGGATGAACTTACACTGGTGGGAGGCGGCGATGCGCCGCCTCCCCCTAATCGATGTATTCAAGCCCACTCTTCCCCTCCCGCCAGGCAATTCCGCCTCTCAAACGATTATCCCCGCTCTTCGGCAGGATAACCACTTATCATCAGCGCTAACCAGTGCTATTGCGTGGCTTTGAGTGCTTTGGTATTGTCTATTTGCTAACAGCGCCTTTGTGGGCTGGAGGCTGACTTGGCTCAAGAACGCATTTGCGCTAGCCGCGTTATGTCTAGCAGGGAGGAACACGAATGATTACGAAACATGGGACCAAAGGCGGAGCGATTGTAGCAGCGGCCGTGGTAGCGCTTATCGTCGCGGTACAAGCGCACGCCATCGGACAATCCTTGGCCCATACGCAGTACGAGATCGGCGAGCTGATCTACGAGAACGCATTGTCCAGCGAAGCAGACCTCGACGGCGCTGTCATTGAATCCAGCGAGGAAGATCAACCTGTAATCACATTTGATAACGGTCGGATGCGGATGGAGTCGGACGTGCACTTTTTGCTTTGGTTTCCCGACGATCTTCCGGACAATATCGCGGTAACCTGGGAGTTTCTACCAGAAGTGGACGATGGCCTCGCAATGTTCTGGTTCTGCGCCAAGGGCCGCGAAGGCGAGGATCTGTTCGACCCCTCCCTAGACGAGCGGACCGGTAGTTATTCGCAATACAACCGGGGTGACATAAACGCCTACCATCTCGCGTATTTCCGGAGGAATCCCTGGGATGATCCGCACTTGAACACGGTTAACCTCAGAAAGAGTTACGGTCACGAGTTGGTCGCGTTAGGGGCTAACCCCATACCCGCCGTCGAGCACGTCGAAGACCTCTACACCATTCAGGTCATCAAGTCTGGGCCCAACATCCAGGTATCCATCAACGACATCGTTGTGGTGGACTGGTATGATGAAGACGAGTACTGGGAAGAAGGCAAGATTGGTTTCCGGCAGATGGCCAATCTCGCTGCCGAATACGCCAACCTGCGGGTTAATGAAGTGTCCCGGATAGAAGACTGACACCCGCGCTACGCTTCTCGATAGGGGGAGACCCACCGTGATCGCGCTGTGGCGAAGAACCGTCATTTCAATCCTTGTGGTTGGCCTGTGCGCCCTGTTCGTGGGTAGCGGTGGCGCCTACGGCGGCGTTTACGGAACAAAGAGCGGCATCATCGATTCACAAGACGATGTAGGTGGATGGCCGCCGCTGGAATCGAAGCAACCGCCCGATGACTCGAGCGGCGATGGTTTGCCGGATTGGTGGGTCATCAGGCATGGACTCGACCCCAGTGATTCCAACGAGGGTAATCGGGACCGTAACGGCGATGGTTACACGAATCTCCAGGAATACTTGAACTGGCTCGCCAACCTGCGCGGACGCCACCTCGATAAGCATACGCAGTACAGTCTCACTGACCCATGAACATCATGACCGAGAGCGAAGCGTATCCGCTGTTAGTTAATGGGGATGTCTCCATTTCCTTCCTAACGCCCCGATGTGCAATCACTTCTGTTCGGCGGCTAACTCTACTGATCTCCGAAGGTTCAAGCTACCCCCGGTTGGCGTGAATCGATGCGGTGTCCGTGCGCTTATACAGGCACACTTGGCGCAAATACCAGGCCGTTTCCCGCAAGCTTTGTCGACGGCAACATTAGACAGAAGAAAGCAGGCCCCCTGACTCAATCCCTCGAGTCAGGGGGCCTGCTTATGTTCACGTTTCTATCGGGAGGCGGCTCTTACAGGCTGTCGAATACCTGCTGCCATGCCGTATCGGTACGAGTCTCGGCTTCGCGCGCCGCCACGGCTTCAAGCTTTTCTTCAT
>PUMX01000139.1 GCA_003552485.1 Candidatus Hydrogenedentota bacterium | reverse complement strand
GCAAGAGCTCGCGCGGCCGGTGCGGAGATCTCGGCCAACCGGTCTCGCGCCATATCCAACAACCTGCCTTCGTATTGCGCGAACCCGTAGAAACCGGCCAACCGGGCCGCTTGCGCCCGCCGTTGACGGTGGCCGTCTTGCAGGCCATTACTGACGGCCTGTTGCGCCCCCGTCTCGTCGCCAATCAGATAAAGCCGTTCAGCGGCGTCCAGCGAGGTTTGCAGATCGTTGCTGTCTACCAGTTGGTATAGATACTCCAGCGCCTCCCTATCGCCATCCAGCGCCAACAGCGCGGCGGCATCCATGCGGACTGGCTGGTTGGCTGAAGCGTCGTTGAAAATCTCTCGGGCACGGCCAATACCCTGAGAAACGATGTTCCGCTCTTCTGAGGTTAGCGCGCGGCTTTCATCAAGGACGAAGCGCCGCCTCTCGACGACATCGTCCTGCACCCGCACCTCGATGATGCGATCAAACAGATACGTATGGCGGGCGCCTTCTTCATCGCGTACGATCAGGAAATTCGGTTGAACCTCCACGACCTCCAGATTAGCGTCGCGCACGCCGCCCTCCAGCACCACCGTCACCAGCCGATTCGAATCCTTCAGATCCGCGAGGTCATACCCTTCCGAGCTCACCACAGGCGCCTGGCCAAACGCGAGCGTCGCCGAGAGCATCAGGGCTAACGCAAACACAAGACGTTGCATGGGTCGGTACTCCTTTCACCGTATAAGCAAACCGTTGTTCTTTGTCTGTTAGGATATGGACTAGCCTAAGTTAATGCAATTCAAAATGTTCTTCCTTCATCACCCTATCCAGAAACGCCCGCGCGGTGTCAATGGACGGCACAAACGGATTCACGCACAAGGCCTGAAGCGCATGGTCATAAGATTTGTGGCTCACCGCCTCAACCACCAGCCGGTCGCTTTCCTTAATCATGTAATACAAGCCTCGCAAAAAGCGAGGCATATTACCCACCTTTTGCGGCCGAATCCCCCTTCTTCCCACCTTGACAGGCGCCTCGACGCTGCATTCCTCGGGCAAGTCGCGCACCGCGCCATTATTGCGCACACACAGCACTAGTTCCCGGTCTTGCTTGCTCTCCAGCGCCTCGATAAGGGGCACGATAGTCTGATCGTACCACACGGCATTCCGTTGCCGCGTCAATTCCGGCAACTCGTTAAGCGTTTCGTCTCGATAGAGGCGCAGGATTTGTTTTTCCGCTGTGCGCAGTATCTGACCGCGGCTACGATCGGCCTTCTGCTGTCTCTTGAGCAACTGGTCACGGTGAAAGTACATCCGCACCTTGTTTGTGGGGATCATGCGGAAAAGGTCAATGAGAACCTTGTCAAATGCATCGTCGTCCGCCCGCTCGATGCATTCCAGAACCTGAAGCATGTGGCTGCGGCCGTTCAATTCAACATCTTGGATCCATCCAAGATGGTTCACGCCGAAGTAATCCATGCGCAGCTCAGCGGGCTCACACCGGAGCAATTCAGCAACCTTGTTCAGCATTGAGGCCGGCACGTCGCACGGGCCCATTACCGTCAGGTTCGACAATCGCCCCAACGCCTCCACGACAGTGCCCCGCGGGTTTGTCAGATTAATGAAGCGCACGCCAGCATTGACCGCTTCCAACTGCCTGGCCCACTCGAGCACTACCGGCAGCGTACGTAAAGCGCAGGCGATTCCCCCCGCGCCTATCGTATCGTCGCCTATCATACCCATTTTCACAGGCAAAGTTTCATCCCGGGCGCGGGCCTCCATGCCTCCCACGCGGATATGATTGATGACATAGCGGGCGCCTGTCACGGCCTCTTCAAAATCGGTCGACGTGATAACGCTACCCGGGAAGCCGCTTTTATGGATAATCCGGTTGCAGAAGGCGCCTACGGTCTCAAGCTTAGCGCCAGCCCGGCCAAAAAGCACGATTTCGCCGACGTTGACATTGTGCGCAATGACGGACAGGATGAACTCGGGAATGTAGACACTGCTCCCGCCAAGGATAGTGATGCGCTCGATCATACCCGTGTGGTCTCCCAGCCACGACCCCGTCAACCCTGCGGGGTAGACCGCGCTAGCTTGCCTGACAAACTGCGGGAAATACCGGCGTTTTGCGCCCGCTGTGCGCAATGCCTCGGCGTTGCCCAAGAACGCCTTCGCATGCGGACCAACCCCTGGGGGCTATGCATCACAATCTGACGACAGATGCTGTAACGCTCTTCTTGCCGACCCATGTGAGATAGTAGCACAGCCATCGGGCTTGCTTACAATAGGGCTGGCGGCGTTTGTTTGGCGCGCACGCACAATCCTTTTTCCTTTTACCGCGGAACCGCTTGGTTGATATAGTGTTAGACAACATGCGGCGAGAATGTGGAGCGTGGGGGTATGTGTTACAGTCTAATAAGAATGATGAGGAGCCCCCTATGGCCGTGTTAGAACAAGAGGTCTCACAGCGCCGGCCAGCCGTTTGGCTGCAGGCCATCGCGTTGGGGTTATGCGTCTTTTTGTCCGGCGCTTCAGTCATGATCTACCAGTTTATGGTGGTGCGCATCCTCGCGCGTGATTTCGGCGGCGCGCTGGATGTGTGGGCTTCCGTGATCGCGGTCTGCCTTGCCGGATTGAGCATCGGCTATTGGCTGGGCGGTAAGCTGGCTGACCGCTTCCGTTCATGGCGGGTGCTGGGATTGATGCTTGTCCTCGGCGGAGTGAGCGGCGCGTTCGTCGAGGTGTTAGCGAATCGCGCGGGAAACGCGCTCATTCAAATCGATTTCGCGTTAACCTGGCACCCCTATATGGCGGCGTTCGTCTCTTGTTTTATCCCTAATGTAGCCTTGGGCGCCGTGCTTCCGCAGACAATTAAACTCGCCACGAGACAGCTCGAAAAGGTAGGCGCGACGGCGGGACGCATCGCCGCGTTGTCCGAGGTGGGCAGCATCACTGGCGTCGTTCTGACGGCGCAGGTACTCATGCTGTACGTGGGGGTGCGCGAAAGCCTCTACCTGACCTCCGGCGTGCTCATTGCCGGCGGATTGATTCTATCACAGGCCGGCCGCTGGCTGGCCCCCGCCGCCGCGTTGCTGCTGTTGTGGCCCGCGCCCGCGCACGCCAACATCATCTTCGAAGATTACAGCGCCTATCATCACATTATTGTCGAGGATACCGACACCCACCGGCTGCTTCGATTCAATCGTGATATTCAGACAACCATGTCGCTGCATGACCCCTACGCCGGGGGATTCGAATACAAGGATTTCTTCCACGTTCCCGTGTTGTTCGACCCGACGATCGAACGGGCGCTCTTCGTAGGACTCGGCGGCGGCACGGGGCCCAAGGACTTCTTGAACCACTACCGGGATATGCAGGTCGAGGCAGTCGAAATCGATCCAGCTATCGTCGAGGTAGCGAGAGAGTACTTCTATTTGCCTCACGATCCGCGCCTCGAAGTCATCGTGCAGGATGGACGGGCGTACCTGCGCCGCACTCAGAAGACGTACGGGGCTATCGTTGTGGACGCCTACGCATCAGGCGGACCGTACGGGGCCTACCTCCCCTATCACCTCGCAACGCGCGAGTTCTTCGATTTGGCGCGAAACCGGCTCGAGCCCGGCGGTTCGCTGGTGTTCAACGCCGTCGGCGCTCACGGCGGAATGAACGCCAATGTCATCCGTGATGTCACCACGACGTTGCGCGATGTCTTCGAGCACGTATACGTCTTTCAAGCGCACACCAGCATCAACACGGTTTTCGTCGCGGTGAAGGCCGTGGAGCAGGGTTCGCCGGACGAACAGCGCTGGCCCAATGGGCCCTGGACGCGCCATCCTCTCAGCGGCGTGGAGCTGCGCGCGATGGCCGAGCAACTCATGGAAGAGGGGATAATCCGCGTGCCTGACTTCAATATGCGCGTCGCGCAGTTCTCGCGCGCACACAGGCACACGCGCGGCGGCAACGTTCTCACCGACAACCATGCGCCCGTCGATATAGGCGGCGGACGGCGGTGAGAAGAGCGCCGCTGGGAACACAGTGAACAGTTGGCTACGGGTTCACTAACTCCGGAATCCAGATGTACAGCGCGCGCATATGCTCATCTTCGCCGATGGCGACTTGCTGGGTCGGCAACCCCTTGTCGCCCACGGGAAGGCTGAGACGTTCCGAGGCCGTGTAGGCGGCAATAACATACGTTCCCGGCGGCACGCCCATGATCGAGTAATCCCTCCGGCCCCGGCCACACACCCGCGTCTCGCCGACGACATCGCCTTGTTCGTACGCCACATCGACGTCTTCGTAACTCAACCGTTCCCCATACACATCGGCGGGCAGCAGCACAATGGCAACCGAATCCCGCTCCTCGAGACCACGCACAGCGCCATAAATCATGGCTCCAGCGCTATCGAGGTCCACGTCGTGTCTTTCGACAGCGTCATCTGGCAACACGATCTCGACGCACTCGGTCAACCCACCCCACCCGTCGCGCGGGTTCGACTCCGCCCACGTCTGCACCCGAAGCGTGCCGGTCGCGCCGCCGGGAACGTCGTCGAGCGTATACCAGCCATCTTCATCGAATTTCGCGGTACGCTCAACCGGCGGCCGATTATCCTCTGCGGGAATATGCAGCGCTGCTTCGCCGCGCACGGGAACCGCGCCGTCAACCGTGACCCGGCCTTCAAGGACGGCGGTTTCCTGAATGTCGAAATGAACCACCAACTCCTCGTCGGCCGGAAGCTTTAGCTTGCGAATGTACTGTCGGTATTTCCCGGAAGCTCCTTCGACGTATGCGCTGACTTCTGCGTGGCCCGGCCACACGCCAGCCACACGATACGTCCCGCCGCCGCCTGTTTTTACCGGAAGACTGCGCGGCGCATCACCCGTGCGCACCACAACAGGTGTTTCCTCGGAGGGCTCGCCGTTCCGCAACACCACGCCCCGCACTGAAGCGCCCGTGCCCAACACGAGCCGATACAAATGCGATGGCCCTTCGGCGGCTTGCACGTCAATCTCCACCGGGGTGTATTCCGGATGATCCGCTATAAGGGTATACTCGCCCGGAGGCAAGCCGCTCAGGCGGAAGGCCCCGTCGCCCCCTGAGTATCCGGCCGAAAACGGCTGCCTGAGCCTCGCGTGCCTACCCATTCCTTGGGGCCCAAACGGCCAGCTTGGATGCGCCCATTTCAATTCCGCGCCGGGGATGGCCTCCCGGGCTTCGTTCAGCACCATGCCTTCGATAACGGCGCCACCAGGCTGCAGGTGGAAGTCGATCCCGGTCAACCTTTCCTCGCCGCCAGAGCGGGACACCACAAGATGCGCCGGCGCATAGCCGTCAGCCCGGACCACGACGATTAGCCTCAAAGCCCGCAAGTCCTCGATGGCGTACCGGCCTTCAGGTTCGGATACGCGCCGATAATCCAGGGTAACCATCCACTCCGGCCAGGCGTCGGGCAGCGTCTCACCGGCTAAGCGGCGCGCCGCCACCATGAACTCCTCTATGGGCTCGCCGGTTTCCTTATCGAAGACCGTACCCTCGATTGTTCCATAGCGATCAAGCACAACCTCGACATCCCGGGCGCCCGCGGAAGCGATAGTCGTCTTCCCGATAAACCCGTCGGCGCTGACCACAAGCATGTAGCGTGGCTGGTCGAGCCCCGTAATCCCAAACCGGCCATTCACATCGGTTCGCGCTACTGACGTCGCGGCGGCCCTTCGCGTCCGCCGCGCTTCAACGCGCGCGCCTTCAACGGGATCGCCGTTGATCTCTACCACATAGCCCGTTATGACCTTCTCTGGCCGCTCGTTATCCTCCGCCTCTGCGCCATAAGCGCCCCACAGCCCTACGATCACTGCGCAAATCAACCGGATGCTCATGGCTTCATCTCCCAGATCGCAATACTATCGATTCTTCAGCAGTTTTGGGATACGTAATTCATCTTGTGCATTGATTATGCTGCGCGCATACAAGAAACACGAGAAGTGGAGCCGTTTGGTTGACACAGCGCTGCGGCGCAATATGCATGACGCACATAGCGCTGATGGTATGAGCGCTCCCACCAAAACGCGCTCGCCACGGTCAGCAACGGCGTAGCGAGGGTGGTCGCCATACTGTGCGCCACCTGTTGTTTGGAATGCGGCAGGCAAGCCGTCGCACTCCCAAAAGCGTTTGTTCCCTGTGTGCTATAGCTTCAAGATGAATGAACGCCCGTATCCACAATTCATGGGCGACGCTGCAAATGCGTTGTGCATCCTGCTATTCCCTGTCTTCCGCCTCGCCTGGCGCGAGGTCCGCGCTGATGGCAAACGCGCGCCGCTTTCAAGAGCATTCCTTCACGGCACATCGATGTCCAACTCATACTCGGTCTCGCCCTCTTCGATGACGATGGGATAGGTATCGTAGGCCTTGATGGGACGCCCGCCTGGCAACTCACTCAAATCAATTTGGTAGACCAGTAACGTGTATGAACCCGGCGCGACGCCAAGAAACGAATACGAAATTAAGTGCACCGGTTCCTCGGCATCGTCCGTCTCCCAACGGGATCGATGGCTGCTTGCGCGAATCACCCCCTCCCGTTCGCGGAGCCGCTCCACGTCTTCCTCGACGAACTCCCTGGAGTCCGCGACATTAAACGGGCGGATGGAAGTGTCTTCGGGAACAAGAACAGCCGTAACATGCTCACGATTGTTCCCAACATTGATCGTACCAGACAAGCGAGCGCCACGCTCGAGCTCGAAATTTCGTTCTGTGGTTCGGCCATCGCGAAGTTGCACGATTTCTGTGGCACGAATCAACTCATTCACATCTGGATCCGGACGTGCCGAGACGCTAACTTCCGCCGAAACGCCGCCCGGCAGATCGGTGATACGGAATCCACCATCTATGAGTTCTTGATAGCGATACACGGCTGGACGATCACCGGAGGCTGGTATGCTAATGGAGACATGGCCATCTCGAGTTACTGTTCCGTCGATAGTGACGCGTCCAACTATATTCGCAGTGTTCTTACTCAAGTGGAAATCCACAACCGTTTCCAGGCCTTTGCGTACGGTCGCCTCGTGTCTGCCGCCCCCGTCGACCGAAACGGACACCGGGCCGACCGGCGCCTGCTCGACAAGGTATTCGCCGTCATCATTCGTTGTTGCCGAACGTACAGGGCGCGCAAACGGAATCTCGGCGCAACGTACGCTGACTTCCGCATTCGCCACCGGCTCGCCGTCGCGCGTGACCGTTCCTGTGACCTCTCCCCCGGTATTATCCATGACTATGTTCACACGGGTGTGACGACGTGTCTCCACATTGACCTCCGTATGCTGAGGTAGATAATCAGAATGGGTCGTAATAAACTCGTACCTGCCCGCCGGGAGCCCTTCAATGCGAAATGTGCCATCTTCTCCGGTAGTGGCTGCCAAATCGCTTTCATGCACGCCGTCACTATCCGTTCCAACGTAAGCGGTTCGCCAATATACGCTGGCGTCCGGTAGCGGCTTGCCTGCACGATTGGCTACGACACCATCAATTACGTTGCCCCCCGGCTCGAGATGAATATCCGCGTTGCTGACGGTTTCTCCTTCGGACACGGGAGGCAAGTCAATGTACGCCGGTACGTACCCTTCGGCCCGCGCGAGAATCCCAATGGGGCGGCCGCTTATGATCTTTTCTCGTTCGTATCGTCCCTCAGGATCAGAGATCTGGCGCCCGTCAAATGTCGCAAGTTCTAGGGGATCTATTTCAGGAACAGGCCTCTCTGGACGATACAGCCTCACGTCCAGTTCGAATTCCGTGATGGACATGCCAGTCGCCGCATCCAATACCCGCCCCGTAATGGCTCCGTATTGCGAAAGAACAAGCTCGACATCCTGGGCGCCAGCAGGCACATTTTCAGTTCCAGCCCCGGCATAATCGTTGTGACTTGCAAATATGCGGTAGCTCATATCTCCAAGACCTGTGGCCTCAAAGCGACCGTCATCATCCGTACGCGTTCGACTTCCAGGCCCAGAGCGCTCAGGCGCCGCCGACACGCGCACGTCGGGAATGGGTTCTCCTGCGGTGTCGATTACACGGCCGGCAATGATTCCATCATGAATTTCCTTTTCGAAGACCAGCCGCCTCCGGGTTATCTCCTGCTCCGGCTCGGTTATCCACACTTCGCTGAGGCGTTGTGCATCTCCGATGACCGGCGCCTGCTCGAAAGGCGTTGGTTCCGACCGGGGATCCCGCGCCACGTACAAATCGTAACGCCCAGGTTCGAGCCCTTCGATGCGGAACCAGCCGTCCTCGTCGGTGGGCGAGGCCGGGTGCAGGTCTTGGTAGCCCCGCTCGCCGTCCACGGCGGCCACGCCCATGCGCGGCATGCCTTCGCCGTCCTGATCCACGACGACGCCCTCGATTACGGCGCCGACAGACTCGTCTTCGACGGCGTCCGGTTCGGATTCTTCAGCCTGTTCCGTAAACGATGCCTGACGGGACGGCGCGGTGGACGACGCCGCATCGACGGCTTCCTCGTCCGTTGGGACGGCGGCTTGGTCCGGCGCGGGCGGCGGCGGTTCCGGCGCGTCTTGCATGACGCCAAACCCGACGACACACACGGCCAACGCGGCCGCCATAACCACGCCGCCCGTCTTCACGGAGACGAGCCCGCCCAGCGAGACTACAGCGTAAGCCGCCGCGGCCAGTCCGCCGGCTTCCCACGCGGGAGGGGCGGCGGCGATGCCGCGCATGATGCGGCGGCGCGCGTCTTCGGCGGATTCCGCGGGTTCGAGCAGATCGCGCAGGTCGGCGATCATGTCCTGGCTGAGCATTTCGCGGCCGCGCTGAAGGCGTTTGCGCACGGCGTCTTCCGAGATGGCTTGCAGCCCGGCGATGTCCGATGCGCTCACGCCGCCGTAGTAATAAAGGAGCAGCGTTTCGCGGTAGAGCGGGTCAAGGGCGTGGATGCGCGCCTGCAACAGCTCGCGCAACTCCTTGCGCGCGGGGTCTTCGTTCGCAGCGGGCAAGACCGCCTCCTGCGCGGGCGACAGGCGCGACTCCCGTTGCTTGCGCAGCGCCGCGCGGCAGCAATTGCGCGCGATGGCCGCCAGCCAAGGGCCGAACTTAGCGGGCTCGCGCAGGGTGTCGAGGGATTGGTAGGCCTGCACGAACGCGTCCTGCACGGCGTCGTCCGCGTCGGGATGATGGCCAAGATTCGCATAGGCCACCGCGCGCACCACGGGCAGGTAGCGTTCGACGAGGACGCCATACTCCTGCCGGCGCCCCGCCATCACCCGGGCCAACACTTGCTCGTCCGTCATGATCCGCCCCCTCCTCCGTGTTACGGATTCGCCCTATATCCTACACCCCCCAGATGCGCGAACACCCGTTTTCGTGACAACTTTTTTGGGGGGAGCCGGGGAATTCCGGGGGCTATGGGACGGATAGGCCAAGCCGCCGTCACCTATTGTATGGAGTGCGGCAGGCTTGCCGACGCTTTGCATCAGGCGGCTTGCTGCCGCTATCACGGCGAAGCGCGTGGCGCATACGCTGGCCGCGGTCGGCGACGGCGTAGCGAGGCGCGGCGGTTAATCCTTCTCAAGGGGGCCCCGGATCATGGGCAGCAAGCTGCCCGCCTAGGAAAGCGACGGCAAGCCGTCGCACTCCCAAAGCGTCAATTCCGTGCGAATGCTGTCTGACTTTGTTCAGTTGATCACGTTATGCGTTCGGCTTCGTGGATTCCGTCGTGATCGCCGATGCCG
>PUMX01000278.1 GCA_003552485.1 Candidatus Hydrogenedentota bacterium | reverse complement strand
TGAGGAGCAATCGAAAGACTTATGGCCGACCTCCGTAAGCGGACGAAAACCGGCGTTAAACGTCCGAGCCCTTCTATGGAGCAGTACATCGAAGCTATTGCCCAGTTGTTGAATCATGGCAAAGTGTGCAGCGTCAGCGAGATCGCCGCTGAGGCCAACGTAAGCCGGCCGGCGGCGAGCCGCGCCGTGCGGGACTTGGCGGAGCGCGCGCTCGTCGAACACAAGGCCTACGGCTACGTGGACCTGACCCCGGAAGGGTATGCCTTGGCCAGCAAGCTTGACGCGCGCCACGAGGCCTTGCAGACCTTCTTCACCTCTGTGCTGGCCTTCGACGAGGAAGTCGCCGATGCCGAGGCCTGCCGTCTGGAACACCTGCTTGATGATCAGACCATTGACCGGTTGGCCGCGTTGACGGCCTTTATCGAGGCTCGTCCGGAAATCAGCGAGGCCTGGGGCGAGCATCTTGCCGAGATCCTTAAGGGTGCGCCTGATCCCGATTGACCCGCGTTCGGTCGGCGTAACGCGGATATGGAACCGTGCTTGCCCTTTTTCCCTCCCCGATACCGTCAAATTACTGGCTTGTGCGCGCTCCCATTGGCGCACGGCGCTGTGGCCGCTGCCAGGCCGTAGGCCAATGGGGCTGTACCGAAAGGGTGGAATCGAATCGGGGAGAGAGCGACGCAGGAACCCTGCGCGTCAATCACTTACGCAGACGGGATAACCGGACGTTTGTGTGTGGTCGTCCGCAAGAATGTGTGGCGTTGAGCGGCCGCACAGGCGCCACCTGGGCGCGGAGGAGGCGGGGATAGGAATGGCTCTGAACCCTCATGACCAAACCATGAGGATCCAGAACCACGCCATCCCCACGACAATCCCGCCGCCCAACAGGCTTATTAACCTCTCTTTCATCACATTTCCTTCCATAATTAAAGACCTTTCCAGTTCTTGATGGTTAGGGCCGATACATCCATAAGCTGTTCCTGTCTTCTTTGAGCATGTCGCGTGCCAATTAATGACAATAATTCGTAAGTCATTGTTATAAAACGGTTTGCTATTGTCTGCGCGCCGATTTTTGACGGACAATAGTTGATCAGTTATTCACGTCTGACAAACATATGATCGGGGAGGTTGGTCGATATTATGTCAAGAGCGACATAGCATTATTCAAAAATGACACATACTTGCATGGGGCCGCCGACGGACGGACTCGGAAGACAAAGAAGCATCCCCTGAGCCCCTATTCCAGGGGTCAGGGGATGCCTGTCGCTTTTTTCAGCAAGCGTGCGCTTGTTGGGCGCTACAGGAGCTCGGCGATTTGCACGGCGTTGTATGCTGCGCCTTTGAGCAAGTTGTCCGAGACGACCCACATATCGAGGGCGCTGTCGTGAGACAGATCCTCGCGGATTCGCCCGACGAACGTGTCGCTCTTGCCTGCGGCGCGGCTGGCGAGGGGGTACAGTTCGGTGTCGGGATCGTCTTCCACGACAATGCCAGGCGCTGCGGCGAGGATTTCCCTGGCTTGGGCCGCGGTCAGCTTCTTGGTGGTCTCGACGTTCACGGATTCACTGTGCCCCGTATGTACGGCGACACGCACGGTCGTAGCGGTCACGCGGATGCTTTCGTCACCCATGATTTTCTTGGTCTCATTGACCATCTTGAGTTCTTCGGTGGTGTAGCCGTTGGCGTCGAAGGCGTTGCTCTGCGGAATCTGTGGGATACAGTTGAAAGCGATCTGATGCGGGAATTCCTTACACTCGAATTCCCGGCCTTCGAGGATGGCTTTCGACTGCTCGTTGAGTTCGTCCAGCGCTTTGACGCCCGCGCCCGACACGGCCTGATAGGTGGATACCACGACGCGGCGGATTGTAGCGGCGTCGTGCAATGGCTTGAGAACGACCACCATCTGAATCGTTGAGCAGTTGGGGTTTGCGATGATGCCATTGTGTTGTTTAACGGCGTCTCCGTTGACCTCCGGCACGACCAGGGGCACAGCCGGATCCATGCGCCACGCGCTCGAATTATCCACTACGACGCACCCAGCGTCGACGGCGCATTGCGCGTACTTCTTGCTTGTGCCGCCGCCGGCGCTGAACAGCGCAATATCCACACCCTTGAAGGAGTTTTCGTCGAGCACTTCAATCGGGATGGTTTCCCCCTTGAAGGTCACCGTGCGCCCTCTGGACCGTTCAGAGGCCAGCGGCTTCAGGGACTTCACCGGAAAGCCCCGCTGTTCGAGTACATGCAACATGTGATTTCCCACCAATCCGGTGGCGCCGGCGATGGCAATGGTCTTTGCGCTCATCATCTTCCTTTCTTCATGGTCCGTAGCCCATGTAGTTTATATTGTTGAGTTCGGGCGCCGCCGCGCCGCGGGAAGGGTGCATGCTGGCTTCGCTCTTCAGCGGCGCGGGTTGCTCAAAGGGCGTGCAAGCCAACGTCGCCAGGGGGGAGTACCCTGTTCTACCTAAACGGACGGTCTATGCGCATTGTGGTGACGCCAGCGCGATCAGAAGCGGCCGCGGCATCCGTTTTGCGGGACGTTTCCGTGACCATGTCGTGCAGTTCGGCCAGAGAGTGATAACCGTATTCCCGGCGAACGAGTTGGCCGTCACGAAAGACCGCCACCATGGGCAGAGTGAAGGCTTGGTGCTTCTCCGCGAGCACGGGGTTCTCGTCAACGTCGACTACGGCGACCACAGCCTCGCCCGACCGCGCCAACTCGTTGACATGGGGGGCCATGCGCCGGCACGGCATGCACCAGTCCGCGTAGAAATCGACAAGCACGGCGCCGCGGTGTTCCTCGATGACGCGATTGAGATCAGTCGACGTGCGCACCTCGATAATCTCGGCGGTCCATTCGGGCGGCTGGCTGTCCTCAAGCACCGCAACAGCGATAGCGAAAGCGATGACTCCGCCCCCGATCCCCGTGAACAGGGGCCGGGAGCCGCTCCGCTCCTTGGCGGCGGTAGCCTCTTGGTGTTTGCCGAGCATGTAACCCAAGGCGCCGCCGAGCGCCACAAACACGATCTGCGTGATGGTCATGAGCTTAATCCTCGAACTTTAATACGCTCGAACCGGACGCCTGTGCCCACGGCGCCAAGGCTGAAAAAGCCCCATTCCACGGAGAGCCGCGCCATGATTCAGACGACTTTGTCGAGGGCCTTTTTGAGATCCTCTTTCGATGAAACCCCGACGAACTGCTCCTGAATTTCGCCATCTTTGAACAACAAGAGCGTGGGGATGCTCGAAACGTTGAATTTAATGGCGAGGTTACTCTGTTCATCTACATTGACCTTGCCCACGGTGAGCTTGCCTTCGTATTCGCCGGCAAGCTCTTCGAGCACGGGATTCATCATCTTGCAAGGGCCACACCATTCCGCCCAGAAATCCACGAGCGTGACGCCTTGGTTTACGGTTTCCTCGAAGTTGTTTTCCGTCAATTCGGGAAGGTTAGCCATAGTTCTTCATCTCCTGTTCCGTGTCAGATAGTTCCATTGTGAATGCCAAGGCGCGGACATGGGCGCGCCCTCTTGCGGGGCGAAAACGGGTGGGCGGCGCCGAAGCTCGGCGTAAACGTCGCTGGGCGACCGTTCGCGGATCCCTTCCCCCAGTGCAGGCCTCTCTTGCATTGCGTACTATAGTCCATTTGGCCGGGCGCATACAATGACCATGCCCCAAGCGTAGCTTCCAATCTGATAAAGCATAACACGCAGACGCGTTCCAAAATGCCCGCGGGCGTTGTTTTCCAATGAGTCCAACTCCTTGCCGTTACTTGACATGAGCCCCCTGCTAACGTATATTTTGTACGGATGCGGAGAGGTGTCAGAGTGGCCGATTGAGCACGCTTGGAAAGCGTGTGTACGCCGAAAGCGTACCGTGGGTTCGAATCCCACCCTCTCCGCCATTCTTTGTTTATCGAGGCGTTGAACAGCGTGGGCGTAACCTACATGACTTGTGTGCCTCCATGGCTTATATCCGCATTCAGTTGAGTTCGCGCCCCAAGCTTGGGGCGCTGTTCTGTAGTTCATGAACGCCAGCCCCGCCCGTATTCTCATTATCCGCCTGAGCGCCATCGGCGACGTGGTGCGCGTCATCCCCGCCTTCCAAGCCCTGCGCAAGGGCTTTCCCGACGCTGTCATTGATTGGGCCGTCGAGGCCAAGTCCGCTGGCGTGGTGCAAGGCTTGCCCGGACTGAATGCGGCGCACGTCTTCGAACGGGGCGGCGGACTTACCCGGACCGTAGCCAGTTTCATGGGTTTGTGCCGTCTTCTGCGCCGAAATCGCTATGATTTGGTGCTGGATTTCCACGGCATTCTCAAAAGCGGTCTGCTTGGCCGCTGCGCCGGCGCCCCGCGGCGGCGCGGGTTTGCTCCTCCCAGAAGCCAGGAAGCCAGCAGCCTGTTCCTCACCGAGCGCGTCGTACTCGATAATGATCGGCTCAACCGCGTCGAGGAGAATCTGCGCCTGTGCGATGAGTTGGTAGCGCGCCCCGAACGATGCGGCTTGCACCTGTACGTGCCGCCCGACATCGAGGAAGAAGTCGATGGCTTCTTCGACGCAACCTTCCAGGGCGGCAAACGCGTGGTCGCCCTGCACGCGCCCTCGGAGCGGCCCGAGAAACAATGGCCCCTAACTCATTTCGCCGAATTATCGGACCGGCTCCTGGCCGATGGCCGCTTCGAGGGCTTGCTTACCTGTGGCCCAGGCCAGGAGGACATTGTGGAGTCGGTCCAGCAATTGGCGCGCCGCAACCCAACCGTGGCGCCCGGCACGCCGGACCTCAAGCACTATGCGCGGCTCGTTCAGCGCGCCCATCTTTACGTAGGCGGGGATACAGGGCCCATGCACATCGCCTGGATGATGGGTACTCCCGTGGTTGCGATTTTTGGAGGAACCGACCCCGCCAAACACGCGCCTTTCGATGCGCCGCATACCATTCTTTTCGACAGCGCCGGCGAAAACGAGCCGGACTTTCGCGATAAGCGCCAGGGTCAAGCGCGCATGCAGCGCATCACTGCGGAAGCCGCTTACGACGCCTGTGTCGCGTTGGCCTTGAAGGAGAGGGAATAAGCGCGAAGGAGGGAGCGCGCAACAGACCGGCCCTCCATTGAAAGATATGGCTACTCTTCGGCGGTCATTGGCTGGATGTCAAGCTGGAATTGGGCGTTGATCGACGCTTGGATCGAAGCCTCGAACGGGACTTCGGTAATGACTTGGCTCACCATGGCGTCTGGCGGCGGTTCCACCACGGGCAACGTGATTAAGACAGCTTCGGGACGACGCTGCTGTATCGAAACCTGTGGTTCGCCCACCTCATAGCCGCCCGTGTCAAACTGAAAGCGTCCGGACAACTCCCAGGGCCCGCCGGAAACCTCGGGCGGAAGTAGAAGGCCCCGAAGGCCCCACGGGCCCGCGAAAGCGTATCCGTCACGTTCCTCCAAAGGGATGAGTGGGACGGGAATGGCCGCCTGTTGCGGCGCTTCCGGCTCCGTGTTGCCAAGGTGGGCGCACGCGCCCATCAAGCCAGCCGCGATCACAACAAGTACTGCTGGCAACGTCGCGCGCATAGATTATTCCTCCATGGTCCGTTCCTCCAACAAGGGAGGACGCGCCGGGGTGATTCTGTTGCGTGTTCGGCAAGCGTGGAAAAGGGGGTGTAAGTTGGCGCCCGCATTCCGCCGCTCCGGGTGAACGGAGGGACGAAATGCGGGGCCAGGAGCAAGAACCACTTTCACGCACTATGACGACGGCGCAGACGAATTATTCAAGGTTCGCACGGCGCCCGGAACAACGGCCAGGCCCTGCCGCAGCCCCTCTACGGTAGCATGTATAGCTTCAGATTGCCACCGACCCATGGGGGCGCGGAGATTACTACCATCTGCGAAGAAAGGCGAAAGGCCTGGACGCGGCGCCGCGTCCAGGCCTGTACCCAAAGATTCTACTGCAAGCGCGCTAGCTGCGCTGGTCCATGGGCACGAAATCCCGCTGTGTTGCGCCCGTGTAGATCTGACGCGGCCTGTGGATTCGCGTGGCGGGATCCTCGCGCATTTCTTTCCACTGTGCAATCCATCCTGGCAAGCGGCCCAAAGCGAAGAACACCGTAAACATCTCCACGGGAATGCCCATGGCGCGGTAGATGATTCCGCTGTAGAAGTCCACATTGGGATAGAGTTTGCGTTCGACAAAGTAGTCGTCAGCCAAAGCCGCCTCCTCGAGATTCTTGGCGATATCAAGGGAGGGATCCTCCATCCCAATATGATTCAATACGTCATCAGCGGCTTTCTTGATGATCTTCGCCCTCGGGTCGAAGTTCTTATAGACCCGGTGGCCGAACCCCATGAGCCGTACACCGGCCTTCTTATCCTTGACTTGCTGCAGGAACTTCTTGTAATCGCCGCCCTGTTCCTTGATTTCCTCGAGCATTTCAATCACGGCCTGGTTGGCGCCCCCGTGCAGCGGGCCCCATAGCCCGTTAATGCCTGCCGCCATACACGCGAAAAGGCGGGCCTGACTACTGCCCACCATGCGCACCGTCGAGGTGCTGCAATTCTGTTCGTGGTCCGCGTGGAGGATGAGCAGCGTATTTAGAGCGTTCTCGAGCACCTTGGGCACTTCATAGGGCTCCGAGGGCGTGGCGTACATCATTCGCAGCAGGTTGGCCGCGTAACTGTAACTGCTGATGGGATACATGACCGGCTGACCAATCGACTTCTTGTAGGTAAACGCGGCGATGGTCTTGGCTTTGGCCAACAACCGCATTATGTTGAGCCGCACCCCTTCCTCAGTGTGCTCTAACGGGTAGTAGGCCGACAACGCGCAGATCATGGAGGATAGGATAGCCATGGGGTGAGCGTTGGTCGGGAATCCCTCGAAGAATTTCAGCATATCCTCGTGGATGAAGCTGTGTTGCGAAAGGCCCCGGCGCCATGCCGCAAACTGCTCCTTGTTTGGCAGCTCCCCGTAGATAAGCAGGTAGCAGACCTCCGAGAACATGGCTTGTGTGGCCAACTGTTCGATGGGGTAGCCGCGGTATCGCAAGATACCCGCCTCTCCATCAATGAATGTGATGTCGCTTCGGCAGGACCCGGTGTTCGCGTAGCCCGGATCCAGTGTGATGGCCCCTGACTGGGCGCGAAGCTTGGTGATGTCCAGTCCCACCTCGCCTTCTGTACCCACTTCCACGGGCAACTCGTATTCCTTCCCGTCAAACACCAGTTTAGCGCTCTTCATTGTGCTCTCCACAGTTTGTCTTGGGTTGTATCACTGTATGCTTATATGCCAGCCCGAAAGCATGCCGTTCCACAGGTCCGTTTGTCTAGTCCCGTGTCCGCTGGCTTCGTTGTTTTGATGCGCTCGCGCTCCGGCGCAATCCTTCTTAAGTTGAGTCCTGTACATACCAATATAGGCGCGTAAACCGGCGCGCTAAAGAAAATAATACGCGAGTTCAAGGGGCTCGCGTTGTTGAGGCGGCCTGGTTACGTATTCAAATCAAAGCCCAACGCCCGCCGCTGTCAGACACAAGCCGTGAATCATGCCCGCCTCGCTTCTTCGTAAGCGGTCTGCGATGCCAGAATTGCTGGGAAACACGCAGCCTGTTTGGGCTGGCAATCTTCTATTTCTTGGTTGTGAAAATCCGACCGAAACAGAACACATTCAGCGCGATGATGGCCGCCCACACGATGAGCATGTATAACCAGCTCCAGCCCGTCATTGTGGGATAGTCCGGCGCCGCGGACGTGGCGTTCGCCAATAAGATCTGAGCGATAGGCAGACTCATGAGATTTCCTCAAACTCGCCGTTGCCGTCGTCGAAATACTTGGGATGCGTGCGCCACGCATGCCATACGCCCCACGCCAAGAAGGCGAACACGCCGGCGACGATCAGCCGCGCCAGCCATAAAACCCAGCGATCTTCGGGGGGGACGCCTTCCATCATAATAGTTGGCAACAACCCATCGTAAGCGTACCAGGACAGCAACGCCAACGCATAAACCGGGGTGACGTATTTCATGATGTAATAGAAAACGCGGGGCACCCGGAGATCCGCTCCGCGATGCATCACTTCCCAGCCTTTGTCGATACCGAAAATCCACGCGAAGATAATGACTTCGGCCGCGGCGAAGACACAAATGAAGAAGACGGCCACCCAGAAGTCGAGTTCGTCCATGATGCCGCGATGGCTGAGCAACATGACGGGTTGCATGATGATGAACACACCAACGAATATCCACGCCAACGCCTTGGTGCGGTCAATCTCGAGTTCGTCCTGGAGGAACGAAAGCAGCGGCAGGAACATGGCTACGCTGGACATGAGACCCGCCAGGAACAAAAGCAGAAACCACAGGGTTGCGAAGAACTGACCGCCGGGAAGCTGCTGGAAGATAACGGGCAAGGTCTGGAAGCTGATGGCGAAGATGCCTTCGTCGGTAATCACCTCGATTCCATCCATACCAAAAAAGAGAAGCGCGGCGGGGACAACGATGGTTCCGCCAAGGATTACCTCGACAAAAGAATTCGTGCCCACGGTTGCTAGCCCGTTAAGGGTTAAGTCATCGTCCTTGCCGAGGTAGGCGGCGTAGGCGTGAATCATGCCGAATCCCAGGCTCAGCGTAAAGAACACCTGGCCCGAAGCTGCGATCCAGATATCCGGCGAGCTCAGCGCGCTCCAGTCGACAACCCAGATCTGGGCCAACCCGTCTGCAACGCTTCGGCCATCGACGGTCTCCAGCGTCAAAACGCGCACGGCGAGAATGATGCCTAGGATAAGCAACACCGGCATGCCGAACCGGGCAAGAAGCTCGATACCCTTGGAAATGCCCCGAAGAAACACCAGGAAATTGATGAGTATCGTGATCACGAAAAACAGATAGGCCTGTGGTCCGAACGCCAGCGCGCCGCCCCCCCAGCCCAGGTAGGTGGTGAACACCTCACCCATCTCGGCTTGAGTTTCTTTACCCCAGTATGCGCCGGTAATACTCTGCCAGGCGTAGCCCAGCGACCAGGATTCGATGTAGACGTAGTAGAGGCCGATAATCGCGGGCAGCATGACGCCGAAGATCCCGATATACTTTGACAGGGGATGACGCCACAAACGGTGAAACATGCCGGGCGTGCTGCCATGCCCATACGCCCCGCCGTAACGGCCAATCGTCCACTCAATCCACATCAAGGGGATGCCCATCAACACCAGGGCAACGAAATACGGCACCATGAAGGCGCCGCCCCCGTGCTCGGCCGCCAAGCCCGGAAACCGGATGAAGTTTCCAAGGCCCACGGCGTTACCGGCCATGGCCATAATCAGGCCAAAGCGCGTAACCCATCGGTCCCGGAGCAAACTCCCTGCCATTAGTTGAAGATTCCCCTATCTTGACTGCGGCTGATTCGGTGGAAGGCTTCGGGATTATACAATTGCATGCAAACCGCTTCAAACGCCCGGGCCGGGCGCCTTGGCCTCGTGTGAGCAGTGGTGAATTCGAATGGTCACGAGAATGCGGCGGACGTAGTGAACGGCTCGGCTTTTCGGGTACCATGCATTCTATGAGACCGTTGCATTCACGCATTGACGCGCCAGGCATATGGGAGGCAGTCCCCCCGAAGACCTTGCCGGCCCGAGCGGTCCACGTGTGGCTGGCTGAGTGTCGCGCTGTCGCTGCGAAGGCCGAGCTGTGGCTCGATGCCACGGAGCTGGAGCGCGCCCGCAACTGTGGCGACGCCGTGCGGC
>PUMX01000542.1 GCA_003552485.1 Candidatus Hydrogenedentota bacterium | reverse complement strand
GGAATGGCGTTGGGTTCGAAAACCGATCGATATCCCGCAATGGCTTCGGCCGCGACACGGCCTTCGTGAGAGGCTTTGTGCGCCAGCATCGGTTCCCCGGTGATGTCGCCGATGGCCAGAATATGCGGGTCGGCAGTCCACCGCTGGCCGTTGACTGGCAAGAACCCATCCTTACCGATCTCGATTTTTGTGTTGCCTAAGCCCAGCCCGCTCGAATTCGGTTTGCGGCCGATACAGACAAGCGCCTTGTCGAACATTTGCACGTTGGGTTCGGCCATATCTCCATCGAAGGTGACTTTGAGTCCATTTGATTCCTCTTTCAATTCGGCCACATTGGTGTTGACCAGAATCTGGTGCATGACGGTTCCCAAGCGTGTATTCAGTATCTTTGCGAGATCGTTGTCCGCGCCGGGGAGCAAGGAGGGGGCTGTCTCGCAGACCGTTACCTTGCTGCCCAGAGCGGCGTACACGCTGCCGAGTTCAAGCCCGATATACCCGCCGCCAATGACCAGCAACTTGCCGGGAATCTCCTCGACCTCCAGCGCCGTCGTGGAATCCATGATGCGTTCAGACTCGAGGAACATCTCGCCCAGGTTGGCCGGACGGGATCCGGCCGCGACGATCGTGTAGTCCGTACTCAAGCGTTCATTGGACCCGTCGTCATATATGATGCTCAGCGTTTGCGAGTCTTCAAAAGCGGCGCGCCCCTGAATGTATCGAATATTGCGTTGCTTGCATAGCTGACCCAGCCCTTCGGTCAGTTTCTTAACAACGTCGTTCTTGCTTTCCCGAAGGCGGTTGAGATCGATCTCGGGCGGACTAAACTTGATGCCCCAGTGTTCGGCTTCGCGTGCTTCCGTTAACACTTGCGCCGCATGCAGCAACGTTTTCGAGGGGATACAGCCGCGAAACAGGCATACGCCCCCCGGGTTCGGACTCGGATCAATCAGGGTGACGTCAAGACCAAGATCGTTGGCCATAAACGCGGCGGCGTAACCGCCGGGACCGCCGCCCATAATGGCGACGCGCGTGGGTTTATCTTCGCTCATATCAAAACATTCCTGACCTGCGGCGCCCTAGACGCCAGCGCTTTTGTATACCGGCCAAAACCCGTTATTGGGCCGGCCCAATTATCTTCATACTGCTTGCCTGGATCTCCCTTGGCCCGGATAACCTCTAAAACACTTCGAGTGCTGTAATGGCGCAATTCCGAGCCCTTATCAGCCTCCGGATCGAAAGCCCTGCTCACCACACCATACCACAGGCCCTGCAGGCGGCGGCGACTACCCTTCCAAAAACAGTAGGAAGGGTTGTTCAAGAACTTCGGCGACAAAGCGCACGAAGCGCGCGCCATCCGCTCCGTCGATGACCCGGTGATCGTAGGTAAGCGCCAATGGCAGCATGGTGCGCGCCTCGAATTCGCCATCCACCCAGACCGGTTCGACCTGTGCGCGCGACACGCCGAGTATCGCCACCTCGGGCACGTTGACGATCGGCGTAAAACCCGTGCCGCCAATGCCGCCCAAGTTGCTGATAGTGAACGTTCCGCCCTGCATTTCATCGAGAGCCAGTTTGCGCTCTCTCGCACGTTCCGCCATTTCAGTCAGCTCGACGGAGATCTCGGTGACGCTCTTCGCATCGACGTCGCGAATGACGGGCACGAGCAATCCTCGTTCCGTATCTACGGCAATGCCAATGTTGTAGTACCGCTTGTAAATGAGCTCGTTGTTGTCAATATCGATGCTCGTGTTGAACTTAGGGAACTTTTTCAGCGCGGTCCCGAGCACTTTGGCGATCATGGCCGTCACGGTGAGCTTGCCGCCGCTGGCTTCAACCGTCTTGCCGTGGCGTTTGCGCAGCTTCTCGAGTTCGGTAATGTCCGCCTTGTCGAACTGGGTCACCATCGGGGCCGTTACCCAGGCGTGGGCCATGTTCTCGGCGGTGCGCATGCGCACACTGCCAAGCGATGATCGCTCGACTTCGCCCCAGCGCGCGAAGTCAGGCAATGGATGGGCGGCGCTGCGCTCGGCCGCTGCGGGGGTGGGCGCCGCGCCCTGGACCTCGGTGTTCGTCGATCGCGCGAACTCCTTGATGTCTTCGGCGGTGATGCGGCCCTTAGGCCCACTGCCAACGACTTCGTTGATATCGACGCCGATCTCCCGAGCCAACCGCCGCACGGATGGAGAGGCGGGGACAGGCCCCCTGCGTTGAGAGCTGGAGCGGGCCGGCGCGGATTTGTCGTCCTTCTTCTCGGTTTCCTCCTTGCCCGCCGCAGGGGTCTCCGCTGTTTTGCGCTCAGCTCTTGCTGGCTGCCGCGCTTCCTTCGCCGGCGCCTGTTTACGGCCGTCTCCATCGGACTCGGCTGTATCGGTGGAACCCTTGGCCGGTTCTTCGTCTTTGATGGATTGAGCGTCTTCTTCGGTGTCTGGCTCGATTTCTTCGGGCGCTTCCTTCTTGACGGTCTTTTCTTCGCCGGAAGCGGCTTCAGTTGCGCTGGTTCCGCTATCCTTTAGCAAAAGCACGAGGTCGCCGACGTTGACGGTTTGGCCCTGTTCGACGCGAATCTCCGTGACTTCGCCGTTGACGGTGCAAGGCACCTCCAGCACCGCCTTGTCGGTCTCGAGTTCAAGGATGGGATCGTCGGGTTTTACGACATCGCCTACATTGACAAAGATATTGGTGACCGTGCCGCTCTCGACGTTCTCGCCAAGGGTGGGCAACTTGAATTCACTTGCCATGGTGTCTTTCCTGTGGTTGCGCCCGCGGTTTACGAGATCATGGGATTGGGTTTGCCGGGATCGATGTCGAGTTTCTTCGCGGCCTTTTGAAGCTCGCCCGATTTGTATTTGCCTTCCTTATACAACGCGTACAGGGTGGCGTAGGCTACGTGGCGGGCGTCGACCTCGAAGAAATCACGCAGATTCGCGCGCGACTCACTGCGGCCGAATCCATCCGTGCCTAGGGCGTACAAGGGCCGATCGAGCCATTTGCTGATCGAATCCGGCAACACTTTCATGTAGTCTGAGGCGGCCACGAGCACCCCGGGCTCATCCTTCAGGCATTGGGTTACGTAAGGCGTCTTGGCGCGCTTGCCGGGATTGAGCATGTTGGCGCGCTCGACGTCGAGCGCGTCGCGCCGTAGTTCCTTGTAGCTGGTTACGCTCCACACGTCGGCGGCCACGGAAAAGTCTTGCGCAAGCATCTCCTGGGCCTTGAGCACTTCGTTCATGATGGCGCCGCTTCCGAACAGTTGCGCGCGAAGTTTGCGGCCGCGATGCTCGCTGTTGCGGAACTTGTACATCCCTTTTAGGATGCTTTCATCGAGGTTCTTCGCCTGCGGCGCGGCCGGCATGGGATATGCTTCGTTGCCAATGGTTACATAGTAGAAAATGTTCTCCTGCTCGACATACATCCGCCGAATACCATCGCGGATGATGGCGGCCAACTCGTAGGCGAACGCCGGATCGTAAGCAAGCAGATTGGGCACGGGCAACGCCAGCACGTGGCTATGGCCATCCTGGTGTTGCAGGCCCTCGCCCGACAGCGTGGTGCGGCCCGCGGTGCCGCCAAGTAGGAATCCGCGGGCGCGCATGTCTCCAGCGGCCCAGATGAGATCACCGATGCGCTGGAAGCCGAACATCGAGTAGTAGGTGAAGAACGGTATCGTGTTTATCTGATGCGTGCTGTACGCAGTGCCCGCCGCAATGAACGACGACATCGAACCCGCCTCGGTTATGCCTTCCTCGAGGATTTGGCCGTCGGTGGATTCCTTGTAGTACAGCAGGCTCTCGCGATCCACGGGGTCGTAGAGCTGCCCTGCGTGCGAGTAGATGCCGACTTGGCGGAACAGCGCCTCCATGCCGAAGGTGCGGGCCTCATCGGGCACGATCGGCGTCACGTACTTGCCCAGTTCCTTGTCGCGCAACAGTTTTGACAAGAGGCGCACGAAGACCATCGTTGTCGAGACCGCGCGGTCGCCCGTGCCTTCGTAGAACTCATCGTAGAACTCATCGGCCACTGGCTTGATCGGCGTGCTGATGGTGCGCCGCGCCGGGACGTACCCGCCCAGAGCCTGCCGGCGTTGGTGCAGATACTCCATCTCCGGGCTGTCTTCCGGCGGCCGGTAGAACGGCGCCTTGGCCACATCGTCATCGGAAATCGGTATGCCAAAGCGTGTGCGGAACTCGCGCAGCTCGTCTTCGTTGAGCTTCTTCTGTTGGTGGCTGATGTTCTTGCCCTCGCCGCTTTCGCCGAGCCCGTAGCCTTTGACAGTCTTGGCGAGAATGACGGTCGGGCCGCCCGTGGCGTTGTTCACCGCCGCATGGTAGGCGGCGTAGACTTTTTCCGGATCGTGACCGCCGCGCTTTAGCTTGCGAATCTGCTCGTCCGTGAGCGCGCGCGCGGCCTTTTCCAGCGCGGGGTAGCGGTTGAAGAATTCCTTGCGTATGTATTCGCCAGATTCAACGGTGTATTTCTGGTATTGGCCGTCGACGACCTCGCCCATTCGTTTCACAAGGCTGCCGTCGACATCCTTGGCGAGCAACGGATCCCAGTCGCCGCCCCAGATAACCTTGATGACATTCCAACCCGCTCCGCGGAAAATGGCTTCAAGTTCTTGGATAATTTTCTGATTACCCCGTACCGGGCCATCGAGTCGCTGCAAGTTGCAGTTGATAACGAAGATGAGATTATCCAGCTTCTCTCTCGACGCCAAAGTAATGGCGCCCAGCGATTCCGGTTCGTCGCATTCCCCGTCGCCCATGAATACCCACACCTTGCTGTCGCTCGGCTCCTTAAGCCCACGGTCTTCCAGATAATGGTTGAATCGCGCCTGGTAAATGCCCATGATCGGCGCTAAGCCCATGGACACGGTGGGAAACTGCCAGAAATCGGGCATTAACCACGGATGGGGATAGGAGGAGAGCCCGCCGCCCTCGCGCAGTTCACGGCGGAAATTGCGCAGTTGGGTAGGCGTCAGCCGGCCTTCCATATAGGCTCGAGCGTAGATTCCGGGAGTGGCGTGGCCTTGGAAGTAGATGAGATCGCCCTCGTGCTCGTCAGTCGGTGCGCGCCAGAAATGATTGAATCCCACCTCATACAATGTCGCCGCCGAGGCGTACGTCGAAATGTGGCCGCCGATTCCGCTTTCCTCGCGATTCGCCCGCACCACCATGGCCATAGCGTTCCACCGTACGATACTCTTGATCCGCCGCTCGATTTCCCGGCTGCCGGGGTAAACCGGTTGTTGACTTGCTGGTATCGTGTTGATATAGGGCGTGTTCGCCGAAAAGGGCAGGCTAATCCCTTGAGTCTGCGCGCGAATTTGGAGCTGTTGCAGTATATGCTGCACGCGTTCCGCGCCGCCCTGTTGAATCACGTAATCAAGTGATTCCAACCATTCGCGAGTTTCACCCTCGTCGTTGAAATCAGCGCCCTGTTGAATTCTGTCAAGTGCATCCACTGAAGATCACCCGCCTTTCTTGGTAATAAGCCTTGGATTTGGCGCCCAGTTTTACGCCCCTAATGTTTTAACGCTTCATCATCATGTTTGATTCCATAAAAGACTGGCGCGGGAATGTTTCCGGATAGCAATAGGCGTGCGGCCGAGCCGGTCGAGTAGCCCCATAAGGAATGGTTCAATTCTAGGCAATTATCTACCAAGGTATCAATGGCGGAGGGTATGCCGAATTGCAGGGGTGGGTTTTGCCGGGCCGCGCGGAATTGATCCGGGAACCCCACGTTGTTAACATTTAGGTGGTGAGCCGGACCATGGCGCGCGGGTGGCGAGAGCGCCGGCCGGCGCCGCTATCGTTAAATCTGCCGCCGGGAGGCGTTGGTGAGCTATCCCGGCATGTTTTGTATCACGCCATTGTTTCACACGGCGGCCGTCCGGCCCCCGATAATGAAACGCCAACCCAGAGAGGCGATTATGAGCGATACCATCGGAGTTTTCGAAACCCCGTCACTTGAGGCGACCCGCGAGCGGATGCGGACGTTGCTTTCCGGGTTGTTGCCGGCTTTCGAGATCGATATGAAAGCGGAGTTGGCCCACGAAATCAACCGTCTGAAGAAGCAGATGAACGCTGTCATTCTCGGGCATAACTACATGGAGCCCGCGCTATACTGCTCCGTTCCCGATTACACCGGGGACAGCCTCGAACTCGCGCGGATCTCGTCCGAGACGGAAGCGGAGGTTATCGTGTTCTGCGGCGTGCAGTTTATGGCCGAGACCGCCAAAATCCTGAACCCGGAAAAGACGGTGCTGATACCGTCGGAGAAGGCGGGGTGCTCGCTGGCTGAAGCCATCACGGCCGAAGATGTGCGCCAGCTGAAGGCGCAGTTCCCCGGTGTCCCCGTTGTTTCCTATGTGAACACGTACGCCGAAGTGAAGGCCGAGTCCGATTACTGCTGCACCTCGGGCAACGCGGAAAAGGTGGTGCGTTATTTGCTCGAGCAGGGCCACAACCAAGTCATATTTTTGCCAGATGAGTATCTGGCCCGCAACACGGCGCACGAGGTAGGTCTCGAGTTCATCTTTCCCCCCGAAAACGGCGTGCACGGCGACGGCGCTATGGCTGAGAAGAAGCCTGCTATGATCGGCTGGCCCGGGCGCTGCGAAGTGCATGAGAAGTTCGAAGTAGAGGATATTGAGCGCGTGCGCAAGCAGTTTCCCGACGTAGCTATCGTGGCGCATCCCGAGTGCAGTCCCGAAGTGGTCGCGTTGACCGACTACACAGGCAGCACGAAGCAGATGATCGAGTATGTGCGCCGCGTTGACGCGCCCCGTTATCTGCTGTTGACCGAGTGCAGCATGGGCGACAACATCGCCGCGGAGAATCCGGAAAAGGAGATGTTGCGGCTGTGCAGCGTGCGTTGCCCGCACATGAACCAGATCACCCTCGAAGATACCCTTGAAGGCATGCGAAATCTCCGGCATCAGGTTTCGTTGAGCGAGGACATTATCAAACGCGCCCGGCTGCCCATCGACCGGATGCTGGCCATCGTGTGAGGGGTGGTTCAGGGAGCGTCTGCGGTGGCGCGCGTCCCGCGTGAGCTTGCCGAAGTTTTTTCAGCAACACAAAAGAGAAGGAGGCCGCAACATGGTGTATCGCTTATTTGTGCTAACCGCCATGGCCGTGACGTTGGCTGTCGCCGTCCACCCTGCGGCGGCGGAAGACCGCTTGTTCGATTTTGAACATATCACGCTGGACAACGGGTTACAGGTCATCACCTTGGAGGACTTTTCGAGGCCTCTCGTAGCGGCTCAAATGTGGTACGCGGTGGGTTCGAAAGATGAAGATCCCGAACGCCAGGGTTTCGCGCACATGTTCGAGCACATGATGTTTCGCGGCACGGAGACCCTTGAACCGGAAGAGCACTTCGAGCTTATTCGGCGCGTGGGCGGCCGCTCCAATGCGTTCACGTCCTTCGATTATACGGCCTACGTGAATACCGTCCCTGCGAACCAGCTCGATCTTGTGCTTTGGCTGGAAGCGGAACGGCTCATGTTTCTTAATGTCGACGAGGAACAATTCGTCATCGAGCGCAAGGTGGTAGAGGAGGAGCGCCGCGTCTATCTTAACGAGCCCTACGGCGCTGTGATGGAGGCCGTGCAGGCCGCTATCTTCGAGGAGCATCCTTACCGCTGGCATCCTATCGGCAATATTGAACACCTGCGCGCCGCGACGCTGCCTGAGCTTCAGGAGTTCTGGGATTACTACTACGTGCCCAACAACGCCGTGCTCGTCATTGTCGGCGCGGTCGAACACGCCGAGGCCCAGGAGAAGGCGGAAAAGTATTTCGGCTGGATGCCCGAGGCGCCCGAACCCAGCCGCGTGGACGTCGAAGAGCCGCCACAGGAAGAAGAGCGCGAAATAACCGTCAAGGAACGCGTTGGCCCCGTCCCGTTGTTGGGATACATCTATCCCGGCGCGCCAAGCGGGCATGAGGATTACGTCCCTTTGCGCGTGCTCATGGGCATTCTGGGCGCCGGCGAAAGCAGCCGGTTGAACCAGGACCTTGTGATGGAACGGCGACTGGCGACTCAGGTGATGGCTAGCACGTTCGCCCTTGAACAACACGGCGTGTTCGGCGCCGGCGCCGCGCTTATGCCGGACCGTGACCTTGATGCGGCCGCGGAAGCTATCGAAGAACACCTACAGCGCCTCATCGATGAACCCGTGAGCGAAGAGGAGTTAACCAAGGTTCAGAATCAGTTGCGCCGCAATCTCATCACGGACCTTTTCACGGTGAACAGCCGCGCGCGGCAGCTAGGCCAGACCACCATCGTCGAAGGCGATCCAGAGGAGCTCAATCGGCAACTCGAACGCATCGACGCCGTGACTGTCGAGGAACTGCAGCGCGTCGCGCGTGAGTATATCGCCCCCGAGCGGCGCACCGTTCTGCGCGTCATTCCGGATCCCGAGGCGCCGCCGCACCCCGATACCTTGCTCATTGAAGATGAGGAGGCCGCCGAGGAGGTCGCCGAGGCCGAGGAAGAGGCGGTTCCTGGCGGACCAAAGGCGGAAGCCGAGCGGCCCGAGGCCTATCCCATGGAGCCGCCCCTGGACGAGCTGTCCGCCGAGCTTCCACCCATGGACACGGTTACCGACACGCTCGACAACGGCTTGAAAGTAGTGGTGATACCAGATGACCGCTTGCCGTATGTAACAATGAAGCTAGGGCTCGATTATGGCGCATGGGCCGATGACCCCAGCCGCCCCGGGGTGGCCTCGATGGCCCTCTCCATGTTAACCCGGGGCACAGAGAACTATACGGCGGCCGAGCTGGCCGAAAAACTCGAATACAACGCATTGAGCCTGAGTGGTTCGGCCGAGATGGACGTGTCCAGCGTCAATGCCGCTGGGCTGTCCGACAAGTTGCCTATAGCCATAGAATTGCTGGGTGAAGTGGTGCTGCGCCCGACATTCCCCGAGCAGGAGTTCGCCGTGTTGAAGGGGCAACGGGAGATGACGCTGACCATCAACGAGGAGGACGCCAGCTACGTGGCGGATCGCGCGCTGCGCGAGCAGCTGTACGGGGATCACCCGTACGCCCGGTCGCCTATGGGCGAACTTGAACACCTGCCCGGTATTGAACGGGATATGCTCGAGGCTTGGTGGAGCGAATTCGCCCGGCCCGAAGACGCCGTGCTGTATGTGGCGGGCGACGTCGAGCCCGCGCATGCTTTCGAACTGGCTCGCGAGCATCTTGGGGAATGGTCGGTTGAAACGCCCCAGCCTGACGTGGAGACGCCGCCCGTGCCTGAGCCCGGCGAAACACGCATCTATCTTGTGGACCGGCCCGGCTCCGTGCAAAGCCAAATCCGCATCGGCCAGCCGTCTATCACGCGGGGTCATCCCGATTACCATCACTCGCGGGTGTTCTCTCAGATCTATGGAGGCGGTTCCGGCAGCCGCCTGTTCCAGGTGGTCCGGGCCGACCGGGGCCTTACATACGGCGTGGCGGGATTCTTCCGGCCCAACCGGTACGCGGGCGAGTTCTGGAATTACACCTTTACCCAGACCGAGACCACTGCGGAAACGGTTAAGGCTGTGCTTGAAGTTCTCGAAGACATGCGCGAGAATCCGCCCGAGGGCGAGGAACTTGAGACCGCCCGGGACTATCTCGTGGGTAGCTTCCCCGGCCAAATCGAAACGCCCAGCGACGTAGTAACCTACGAGTGGATCATCGAATACAACGACTTGCCCGCCGATTATCT